>NZ_JBMOGV010000007.1:0-45714 GCF_049318185.1 Flavobacterium sp.
TATTCATCCCTTTTATAAATTTAAATCATGCATTGGATAACGATAAAGTAAAAGCCTATGTGTATGACAGAAGAAGTTCGAGAAAACCTGAAGCAGAGGTAATTGAAATTATAGAAAGACATAAAACAGAATTTGTTGGAGTTGTTGATATTCAGAAAAATTTCGGATTTGTAACTACGGCAAATGCCAAAATGTATACCGATATTTTTATTCCAAAAAATAAGTTAGCTGATGCTGAACATGGTGATGTGGTTTTGGTAACATTAGAAGATTGGCCCGCAAAAGCCGATTCACCGTTTGGTTCTGTTATAAAAGTTCTTGGAAAACCAGGTGAACACAACACTGAAATTCACGCTATTTTAGCCGAATATGGTTTACCTTATGATTTCCCTATTGAAGTAGAAGCTTATGCAAATAAAATAGATACTTCGATAACTCAAAACGAAATAGATAAACGTCGCGATATGCGAAAAGTATTGACATTTACAATTGATCCAAAAGATGCAAAGGATTTTGATGATGCGTTATCTTTTCAAGTTTTAGAAAACGGAAACTATGAAATTGGTGTTCATATTGCCGATGTTTCCCATTATTTAAAAGAAGGAACTATATTAGATGATGAAGCATATAAAAGAGCCACTTCAGTTTATTTGGTAGATAGAGTGGTTCCAATGTTGCCTGAAGTATTATCTAATTTTGCTTGCTCGCTTCGTCCTCATGAAGAAAAATATACATTTTCCGCTATTTTTCAATTAAATGCAAAAGCAGAAGTTTTAGATTCTTGGTTTGGAAGAACAGTAATTTATTCTGATCAACGTTTTTCATATGAAGAAGCTCAAAGTATTATAGAGACCAAATCAGATGTAATTCCAGCAGAAATATCTTTAACAGGAAAAGAATATAAAGTTGCAGCTGAAATAGTCGAAGCTACTTTAAAACAAGATGAATTGGCTAAAATTCTCCGAAGAAAAAGAATGGCTGAAGGTGCCATTTCTTTTGATAAAGTGGAAGTAAAATTCAATTTAGATGAAAATACTGAACCTGTTGGAGTATTCTTTAAAATTTCAAAAGATGCTAATCATTTAATCGAAGAATTTATGTTATTAGCCAATAGAAAAGTTGCCGAATTTATTGGAAAACAAAAGAAAACTTTTATTTACAGAATTCACGATGAACCCAATGAAGACAAGTTAATCAACCTGCAAACGGTGATTTCTAAGTTTGGTTATGCGATAAACATGAAATCCAAACAAGATATTTCAAAATCGTTAAATAAATTACTAAATGATGTTAATGGTAAAAAAGAACAAAATTTAGTTGATACTTTAACTATTCGAAGCATGAGTAAAGCCAAATATTCTACTGAAAATATTGGACATTACGGTCTAGCATTTGATTTTTACAGTCATTTTACCTCACCAATTCGTCGTTATCCTGATGTGATGGTGCATCGATTGTTGCAATTTTATTTAGACGGAGGAAAATCAGCTGATGCTGATATTTTTGAAGAAAAATGTGCTCATTCTAGTGATATGGAAGGTTTAGCTGCTCAAGCCGAAAGAGATTCAGTAAAATATATGCAAGTAAAATACATGCAAGATCACAAAGATCAAGAGTTTCTCGGAGTTATTTCTGGTGTAACCGAATGGGGAATTTATGTAGAAATAATTGAAAACAAATGCGAAGGAATGGTTCGTATTCGCGAAATAAAAGAAGATTATTACACTTTTGATGATAAACAATATGCTTTAATTGGACAAGCAACACAAAGTATTTTGCAACTTGGAGATGAAGTTTTTGTTAAAGTTAAAAATGCCGATTTAGTAAAGAAACAATTGGATTTCCATTTTATTAGAAGAAATGTTTGATATTAAGAGGAGAATGTCCAGTGAACATTCGGTATTTGGTTTATAATAGTAAGTTTGATATAATGAAAAAATTAATTTATAGTTTACTAATAGTCAGTTCGATAGCTTTTGGACAAAACGAAAAAGATGTAGATGATTTTAATAAAGTCACTTCCTTTGACCAAATAGACGTTTTCTTAATTAAGAGCGATGAAAACAAAGTTATTATTGACGGAAAAGAAGCAAACGAAGTAGAATTAGTCAATAAAAAAGGCGAATTAAAAATTAGAATGCCATTGACTAAAATAATGTCTGGAGATAATATTTCGGTTACAATTTATTTTAAAAAAATTGATGCTGTTGAAGCAAATGAAGGCTCGAGATTAACTTGTGAAGACACAATTAAAGCAACGTCTTTTGATATTATAGTCAAAGAAGGTTCTGAAATAAAACTACTACTTGATGTAGAAAAATTGAAAAGTAAAGTTTCAGATGGTTCAATAGTAACTTTGGAAGGAAAAGCGTCAACTCAGGATGTTTTGGTGAATTCAGGAGGAATTTATGAGGCAGAAAAATTAGTATCCAGTCAAACAACTATTACTGCAAATGCTGGCGGACAAGCCGATATTTTTGCAACAAATTTAGTCGATGCAAAAGTTCGCGCTGGAGGAGAAATCACCATTTATGGTAAACCAAAACAAATCAATCAAAAAGTAATTGCTGGCGGAACTATAGAACAAGCAAAGTAATTTTATTTTAAAATATAGATTTTAAATTCTAAATTGCAGTGTCAAAATTGTAACAATGATAGTAGTTAAAGATATTTTATCAGCCATCCCACTTGGTTTCTTTCTAAGTTTTATGATTGGACCAGTGTTTTTTGTACTACTTGAAACCAGTGTAGTCAAAGGATTTAGAGCTGCAATCCTATTTGATTTAGGAGTTGTATTAGCAGATATTATTTTTATAGTAATTGCTTTTTTTAGTAGTTATCGATTAATTCAAAGTATCAAAAACGATCCTGCGTTGTTCATTTTTGGTGGATTAGTAATGCTTACCTACGGCATTATTTCTTTTGTAAAAAATAAAAAAGAATCAAAAAAAAGCATAGACGAAATTGACCCAAACGAATTAGAAAAAACCAATTATTTATCCTTATTTTTTAAAGGTTTTTTCTTAAATTTTATAAATATTGGTGTCCTTGGATTTTGGTTAGCAATCCTGTTAACTATTGGACCACAACTAGAATTAAAAACATCCAGAATGTTAACTTTTTTCTCTACTTTAATTGTGACTTATTTTGTTACCGATATTTTTAAAATAATATTAGCCAAACAATTACGAAACAAACTCAACCCAAGAAACATTCTCTTAATTAAGAAATTCATTAGTATCATTTTGATTATCTGTGGTGCTTTTATACTCTCTCAAGCTTGGTTTCCTAATGAAAAAAAAATGGTAAATTCCGTTTTTGAAAAGTTAGATAAGTAAAAATAATTTTCTAAAATTTACCATAAAAAAATTTCCAAGTTTCCTTGAAGGTTTTTGAGTCAACATTCAGGTTCGAATATAATTTCAATCAATTATTTTAAAAATTAAACTAAAAAAAGAGCTACTATTTCTAGTAACTCTTTTGAGGCATCGCCCGGATTCGAACCGGGGTAGACGGTTTTGCAGACCGGTGCCTAGCCGCTCGGCCACAACGCCAGATTGACGGCAAATATATAAAACAATTGATAATTATCAATTGATAATTGATAATTTTTAGAATTCCTAATTGCTAATTTTGAAATCGTATTTCTTTTAACTACGATATTCTTCTAGTTCAATAGTAACTGCTTCAACATCTCCGCCAATAGGAGGATTCAGTTTAGAAACTGCCAAAACTATTCTAGACACTGATGGAATTTCACTAAAAATTTTAGTAACAATTCGGTGACCTACATGTTCCAATAATTTAGAACGAATAGCCATTTCTTCTACTACAATTTTATTAAGCAAGACATAATCAACTGTATCATTTAAATCATCTGTCATCGAAGATTTTCTTAAATCTGTTTTAATCTCCAAATCCACACGGTAATCGGAACCAATTAATGCTTCTTCTTTTAAGCATCCGTGAAAAGAAAAAGTTCTAATATTTTGTAGTTTTATTGTTCCCATTTTTTAAGTTTCGGATTTCGAGTTTCAGGTTTCGGGTTGTTTGGTTTTTATAAACTTGTAACTCGTAACGTTTTTAATATCTTTGCTAAAATTACAAAAATAATGTCAACAGAAGAGAAGTCACTTAATTTCATTGAACAAATCATAGAAGAAGATTTAAAAAATGGTTTGTCCAATGATAAACTACGTTTTCGTTTCCCTCCTGAACCCAACGGTTATTTACACGTGGGTCATGCAAGTGCAATTTGTTTAAACTTTGGATTAGGATTGGATTATCAAGCACCAGTAAACTTGCGTTTTGATGATACTAATCCAGCAAAAGAAGAACAAGAATATGTTGACGCTATCAAAAGAGATATTGAATGGTTAGGTTTTCAATGGAGTAACGAATGTTATGCTTCGGATTATTTTCAACAATTATACGATTGGGCTATTGAATTTATTAAAAAAGGAAAAGCGTATGTTGACAGCCAATCATCTTCGGCAATGGCAAATCAAAAAGGAACACCAACCACTCCTGGAACCAACTCGCCTTACAGAGATCGTACTGTTCAAGAGAATTTAGATTTATTTATACGAATGAAAAACGGGGAATTTCCGAACGGAACTCATATTCTTCGCGCCAAAATAGATATGTCACACAACAATATGTTGATGCGTGACCCAATTATGTACCGAATTCTGCATGAACATCATCACAGGACAGCAAATGATTGGTGTATTTATCCAATGTATGATTGGGCGCATGGCGAAAGCGATTATTTGGAACAGATTTCACATTCATTTTGTACACTCGAATTCTTGCCTCACCGAGAATTATACGATTGGTTTTTAGACCAAGTTTATGATGAGAATAAAGTTCGTCCAAAACAACGAGAATTTGCTCGCAGAAACCTTTCACATACAGTTGTCTCAAAAAGAAAACTACTGCAATTAGTAGAAGAAAATCATGTTACTGGTTGGGACGATCCAAGAATGAGTACCATTTCTGGAATGCGAAGACGCGGTTATCCGCCAATGGCAATCAGGAATTTTGCAAACACTATAGGAATTGCAAAACGCACGAATTTAATAGATGTTTCGCTTTTAGAGTTTTGTGTTCGCGAAGAATTGAATAAATCAACACACCGTGTGATGGCGGTTCTGAATCCTGTGAAGTTGGTTATCACTAATTATCCTGATGGAAAAGAAGAATGGTTAGAGGCAGAAAACAATCCAGAGGAAGAAATAATGACCTATAGAAAAGTGCCTTTTTCAAAAGAATTGTATATCGAAAGAGAAGATTTTCAGGAAGAAGCCAATAAGAAATTTTTCCGTTTAACCTTAGGAACAGAAGTTCGTTTGAAAAATGGGTATATTATTAAAGGCGAAAGTGTTATTAAAGATACTGATGGTAATATTTCCCAAATTCATTGTACTTATGATACAGACTCTCGAAGCGGAAGCGGTACAGAAGCTTCTCAACGTAAAGTAAAAGGAACTATTCATTGGGTTTCTATCAATCATGCAATTAAAGCTGAAGTTCGTATTTATGACCGATTATTCACTCATGAAAATCCGGATGGCGATAAAGAGGTTGATTTCAAAGAATACATTAATCCAAATTCCTTGGAAGTAATTACAGGATATTTGGAACCAAGTTTACAAACTGTAAAAAATTTAGACCAATTTCAATTCCAACGTTTGGGCTATTTTTGTGTCGACAAAGACTCTTCAGCACAGCAATTAGTTTTTAATAAAACAGTAGGTTTGAGAGACACTTGGGCAAAAGTGGAAGCCAAAGAATAAAAATCAAAATAGATTTTACAAATTAAAAGCTCACTTTGTTGTGGGCTTTTTCTATTATTAGATTTTCTTATTGTTTTATATTAAATCATTTGTTTTAATTATTAAAAATGGCTTTTATATTTTGATTTTAAGCCACTTTTTAGAATTTAACGGCATAATTATTAAAACCAATATAAACATTGGTAATTTTTCTTTAAAACAAGTTTTCGCCTTCCAATCAATCCAAACGATTTTTTTCGTAACTTTATTTGAAATTAAATTTTAGAAATCATGTCAAGTTCAAACAACAATAGCATTTTAGCCCTTCTTGCTGGAGCAGTAGTTGGATTGGGATTAGGAATTTTATTTGCTCCCGATAAAGGTTCGAAAACAAGAGAAAAGATTAAAGATGGTTTGGATGATCTTAAAGATGAAGCTAAATCAAAATGGAATTCCCTGGAAACAGAAACCAAAGAAAAGTTTTCAAAAACAAAAGACGATTTGAAAGATACAATTAATGATTTGCTTTCTGATTCAAGTTACAAAGCGGAAGAAGCAATAACTTTTTTGGAAGAGAAACTAGCAGAGCTTAAAAAACAAAACGCAAAACTTCAGAAATAATGGCTTTTGAAGAATTAAAACAAAACGCAGAAGGCATTCAGCAAAACACCAAAGCATATATAGAAACGAGTTTAGCGTACTATAAACTTTGGGGTTTTAAAGTAGCCATGAAGTCAACAACATTAGCTCTAAAGTTTTTTTTGATTTCAATTTGCTTGATGATTTTTTTACTTTTTATTTCTATTGCAGGATCATTAGCTCTTGGTCAACTTTTTGGCAGCTATCCAATAGGTTTTTTATGTGTAGCAGGGATTTATTTTGTATTAGCTTTATTCTTGTTTTTAATCAAAGATAAAATAGTTGAAAGACCAATTTTAGAAATATTTTCAGAAATATTTTTTAACGACTAATCATGGAAACAAAAAAATATTCATCTTACGCTGAAATAGATTTAGACCTAAAAATTATTCAAATAGAAAGGCAGATTTATTATAAAAAAATACTTAAAAGTGTTGATGACACCAAGGAAGGCATACTCCCTTCTAAAACAATAACTTTAGTAAGCAATTTGTATGAAAAAGTATTTTCAGGAACTTACGGAACGATTATAAAAACAATAATTCCTATTGTAATTAACTGGTATTTAAACAGAAAAAGAGGTAATTAAGCCTCTTTTTATTTTATACAAATGTTAATTTTGGTTTTATAATAGGTTTGAATTTGTCTGACAGATTATAATTAAAAAAGATTCAAGATAAACTTTATAACTATAAATAGTTTAAGTTTTTTATAAAGATACTATTGCTTTTTCAAGTCTTTTAATGGTTTCCTCTTTTCCAATCAATTCAACTATATCAAAAAGATGGGGGCCTTTCAAGGCGCCCACCAAACTCAAACGAAACGGCTGCATTACTTTTCCCATTCCAATTTCGTTTTGCGTCATCCAGTCTTTGACATCGGTTTCAATGTTTGCTGAAGTAAAATCTTTAATATTCTCTAATACCGAAATCAATTCCTGCATCGTTCTCGGCGTATCTTCTTTCCAATTTTTAGCTGCTTTTTCATCATACGATGTTGGTGCTTCAAACAAATATTCTGATAATTCCCAAAAATCCGAAACAAAGTTGGCACGTTCTTTTATTAAGGAAACTATTTTAGTCATTAAAGGTTTGTTTGTCATTTCGTCGAAGGAGAAATCTTTTTTAACCAAATCAGCTACAAATAAATCGGATAGTTTTTCATCACTTTGTTTTTGTAAATATTGATGATTAAACCATTTATTTTTTTCTGGGTCAAATTTGGCTCCAGCTTTGTGAACTCGGTTTAAATCAAATTTTTCAACTAATTCTTCAAGAGAAAATAACTCTTGGTCAGTTCTATCATTCCAGCCTAATAAAGCAAGGAAGTTAATTACAGCTTCAGGGAAAAATCCATTTTCTCTGTAACCCGAAGAAACACCTTCTTCCGACTTCCATTCTAATGGAAATACTGGGAATCCTAATTTATCGCCATCCCGTTTTGATAATTTTCCGTTTCCTACAGGTTTTAAAATCAATGGTAAGTGTGCAAATTCAGGAGCTTCCCAACCAAAGGCTTTGTATAATAAACTATGTAACGGCATTGACGGTAACCATTCTTCACCCCGAATAACATGCGACGTTTCCATTAAATGGTCATCCACAATATTCGCTAAATGATACGTTGGCATTCCGTCAGATTTAAACAAAACTTTATCGTCTAACAAATTCGTTTCAAAACTAATTGTACCTCGAATAATATCATGCAAATCTAAGGTTTCATTTATTGGAGTTTTAAATCGGATGACATAAGCTTCGCCAGCAGCAATTCTTTTTTCTGTTTCTACTTTTGATAAGACTAAAGAAGTATCCAACTTTTCACGATTGTGCCAGTTGTAAATAAATGTTTTTCCTTGTTCTTCGTGTTGTTTTCTATGGAAATCCAAACTCTCGGCAGTGTCAAATGCATAATAGGCATTACCAGAATTTATTAATTGGTCTGCATATTGTTTGTACAAATGCTTTCTTTCGGATTGACGGTATGGGCCAAATTTTTCATTTTTCCCAATGGTTTCGCTTGGCGCTATTCCCAACCAATCTAATGCATCAAAAATGTATTGCTCCGCTCCAGGAATGAAACGATTTTGGTCGGTATCCTCTATTCTCAAATAGAAAATACCCTTATGTTTTTTGGCAAATAAATAATTGAATAAGGCAGTTCTAACACCTCCAATGTGTAATGGTCCAGTTGGACTTGGAGCAAAACGAACTCTAACAGGTCTTGACATTTTGTTGAAATTTTGGCAAAGATAATCAGAAGCAAGAAGCAAGAAGCAAGAAGCAAGAAGTTTTTAATGAGATATAAAATCGAGAATTTTCTTTGGCAAATTTTTAACGCTTTGGTATTCGGTAAAAATTGTACTTTTATCGGTTATAAAAAGAAATTATAAAAATTGGACAATTCGAAGATTATTTATCAAAAGTTAGAAGGCTTCATTAATAAGTATTATACTAATCAATTGCTAAAGGGAATTATTTTCTTTATTGGAATAGGATTACTGTATTTCATAGTTACTTTGTTTATAGAATACTTCCTTTGGCTTAAACCAGCGGCAAGAACCGTATTGTTTTCTTCTTTTATTCTCGTAGAATTCTTTTTATTTCTAAGATTTATTTGTTTTCCGCTATTCAAATTATCCAAACTTCAAAAAGGCATTGATTATGAAGAGGCATCAGTTATTATTGGAAATCATTTCGGCGAAATAGAAGATAAGTTGACTAATTTTTTACAGCTTTCTTATGACAGAAACAAATCGGAGTTGTTAGCGGCATCTATTGATCAAAAAGCAAATACGTTGCAACCAATTCCATTTGGAAACGCTATTAACCTTCGAAATAATAAGAAATATTTGCCTTTGGCGATTATTCCGATATTGTTTTTTGTTTTCTTTTATCTTTCTGGAAACAGCAATCTGATTTCACAAAGTTTGAACCGTGTAGTACACTTCAAGCAACAATTTTTGCCACCGGCTCCATTTGAGTTTCAAGTTTTAAATACCAATTTGCAGACTGAACAAAACAAGGATTTTCTTTTAAAAGTAAAAACAAATGGTAAAGTAGTTCCTGAAAATGCCTTGATTTTTATTGGCGATGAAAGTTATTTTATGGAAAGTATTAAAGCAGGTGAATTTGAATTTGTGATTCCAAAACCTTCTGAAGATTTAGAGTTTCATATAGAAGCCAATGACGTCTCGTCACATAATTATGAATTGAAAGTTGTTACAGTTCCATCGATTGCTAATTTTGAAATGGTGTTGAATTTCCCCAATTACCTGAATAAAAAATCAGAAGTTATCAAAGGAACTGGAAATGCAATTATTCCAGAAGGAACTCAGGTAACTTGGAGAATGAATACGCTCGCTACTCAAAAAGTAGATTGGGTAAATGAAAACGCCCGCTATAGGTTTGCTAAAAATGACAATATATTTACATTGTCTAAAAGTATTCTACAGAATATAGATTATCAAATCCTCACATCGAATAATAAAATTCAGAATTATGAGAAATTAAATTATCAGCTTTCCGTAATTAAAGATCAATATCCGTCCATTACTGTGAACAACGCACCAGATAGTTTAAAGGTCAATAAGAACTTTGTTTTAGGACAAGTTTCTGACGATTATGGATTGTCTAGATTACAGGTTGTCTATTATCCAAAAGACACACCAAATAAACTTAAAAAGGCATTTATAAATGTAAAAAAAGATGTTTATGACCAATTTGTTTTTTCTTTCCCAAGCAATCTACCGGTAGAAGAAGGTGTTTCGTATGAATATTATTTTGAGGTTTTTGATAACGATGCTATTCATAATTTAAAAAGCACAAAGTCTTCTGTATTCAGCAATCGAATTGCAACCGAGACAGAGAAGCAAGACGAAATGTTACAGCAACAAAATGAAAACATTAACTCTTTAGCCAAATCCTTAAAAGCCCAAGACAAACAGCTTTCCGAAATGGAAAAATTACAAAAAATGGGCAAAGAGAAAGATAATCTAGACTATAAAGAACAACAAAAAGTAAATGATTTTATCCAACGTCAAAAGCAACAGGATGAAATGATGAAAGAGTTCTCTGAAAAGATGAAAGATAATTTAGAGCAATTTAAATCAGAAAAGAAAGACGAAAAAAAAGAATTACTTCAAGAACGGTTAGAGAAAACAAAAGAAGAGTTAGAAAAAAACAAAAAACTTTTAGACGAGCTTCAAAAGCTGAATGATAAAATCAGTAAAGAAGAATTGTTTGAAAAAATGGAGAAGTTCCAACAAGCCAGTAAAAATCAAACTAAAAGCTTAGAGCAATTGGTTGAATTAACTAAACGCTATTATGTGGAGAAAAAAGCAGAACAAATTGCAAATAAACTTGACAAATTAGCCGACAAACAAGATAAATTAGCTGACAAAACAGAGGAAAACAAAACGGACAAGCAAGATGAAATCAACAAAGAATTCGATAAGATTCAGGAAGAAATCAACGATTTAGAAAAAGACAATAAAGAATTAAAAGCTCCAATAGATTTACCAAAAACAGAAGAAAAAGAGAAGAGCATAGACGAAGATTTAAATAACGCAAAAGACCAATTACAAAAACAACAGAAAGAAGAGGCAAAACAAAAACAAAAAAGTGCTTCAAAAAAAATGAAGCAAATGAGCCAAGAAATGCAAGAGGAAATGCAATCAGGCGAAAAGGATCAAATGGAAGAAGATGTTGCTATGTTACGTCAAATTTTAGACAATCTTCTGGCCTATTCTTTTTCCCAAGAAGATGTAATGAAGAAGTTTAAAAACTTAAACAGGGGCGCTCCATCATTTAATAAAAACTTGAAAATCCAACAGGACTTAAAGCAACAGTTCAAACATGTTGATGATAGTTTATTTGCCATGTCTCTACGCAATCCAAAAATAGCAGAGAACATCACAACAGAAATCGGAAACGTTCAATATAACGTAGATAAAGCAATTGAAACTTTAGCAGAAGCTAATATCCCGAAAGGAAATTCACACCAGCAATATGCGGTTTCTTCATCTAATAAACTAGCCGACATGCTGAGCGACATTCTTAACGGCATGCAAATGAACATGCAGATGCAAGGTCAAGGAAAACCTAAACCTGGAAAAGGACAGGGTGCAGGAATGCAGTTACCAGACATTATCAAAAAGCAAGATGGTTTGGGTGAAAAGATGAAAAAAGGAATGAAAAAAGGCGAAAAACCAGGAGAAGGTAAAGACGGAAAAGATGGAGAATCTGAAGGCGGAACCGAAGGGAAAAACCAGGGTAAAGATGGAAACGGTAAAAACGGTCAGAACGGCAAAAATGGTCAAGGTGACCGTAATGGAAATTCGCAAGGCAATAAAAATGGCGAAAACGGTCAAGATGGTGAAGGAGACGCAAAAGGCATCATGGAAATTTACAAAGAACAACAACAATTGCGTGAAGCTTTAGAAAACGAATTGAAAAAACAAGGTGTTGGTGGAAGCGGTCAAAATGCTTTAGATCAAATGAAACAAATTGAAAAGCAACTTTTAAATAAGGGTTTTAATAATGAAAATTTACAAAAGATTTTAAACGTCAAATATGAATTATTAAAACTTGAAAAGGCAATACAACAACAAGGCGAAGACAAGAAACGACAATCTGAAACTAATAAGAAAGAGTTTGGCAACAAAGCCAATTTGCTGCCCTCAAAACTTAAAGAATATTTAAAGAGTATAGAAATTTTAAACAGACAAAGCTTACCTTTGCGCTCCAATTTTAACCAAAAGGTTCAAGAATATTTTAAAACAAATGATTAGTTTCAACTACGAGCTAGATTTTACTTTGCAAGACGAATCCTTATATTCGGAATGGATTTCTAAAATCATCAACTCTGAAATAAAGAAGGAAGGTGAGATTAATTATATTTTTTGCAACGATGATTACTTGCTAGAAATAAACAAACAATACCTAAAGCACGACACTTTAACTGATGTAATAAGTTTTGATTACTCTGTAGGAAACGAGTTACACGGAGATGTTTTCATTTCAATTGAAAGAGTTCGCGAAAACGCCCAAGATTTTGATGTTGATTTTCAAGATGAATTAAAAAGAGTTATGGCACATGGAGTTTTACACTACTGCGGATACAAGGATAAAAATAAAGACGACAAAAAACTTATGCGCCTAAAAGAAGAGGAAAAAATGAAGATGTTCCACGTGAAACAAAATTAAAATGTTTTTAGAAAAATACGACACAATAGTAGTTGGAGCGGGTCACGCAGGTTGTGAAGCAGCGGCAGCATCAGCAAATCTTGGCTGTAGCACCTTATTGGTTACTATGAGTTTACAAAATATTGCCCAAATGTCATGTAATCCAGCAATGGGTGGGATCGCAAAAGGGCAGATTGTTCGTGAAATTGACGCGCTAGGAGGATATTCAGGAATTATTTCGGATAAAACAGCAGTGCAGTTTAAAATGTTAAACAAATCAAAAGGACCGGCTATGTGGTCTCCAAGAGTACAATCAGACAGAATGCGTTTTTCGGAAGAGTGGAGGTTGAGATTAGAACAAACTCCTAATCTTGATTTTTATCAAGAAATGGTCAAAAGCCTTTTAATAAAGAATAATAAAATCGAAGGAATTGTAACCTCCCTTGGAATAGAGATTAAAGCCAAAACAGTTGTGTTAACTAACGGAACATTTCTTAATGGATTAATTCACATTGGCGACAAACAATTTGGCGGAGGGAGAGCAGGAGAAAGTGCTGCTTATGGCATTACAGATGATTTAATCAAAGCCGGCTTTGAAGCAGGGAGAATGAAAACAGGAACCCCGCCAAGAGTTGATGGGCGTTCACTTGATTATTCTAAAATGAAAGAAGAAGCCGGAGATTTGGTTCCCGACAAGTTTTCTTATTCAGATGAAACAAAACCGCTAACCCATCAAAAATTGTGTCATATGACTTACACTTCAAATGAAGTCCATAGTATACTTCGCGAAGGTTTTGATCGATCTCCAATGTTTAATGGTAGAATTAAAAGTATAGGCCCAAGATATTGTCCCTCTATTGAAGATAAAATTAATCGATTTGCTGACAAAGAAAGACACCAACTCTTTGTAGAGCCTGAAGGATGGAACACTGTAGAAGTATATGTAAACGGATTTTCAACTTCTCTGCCCGAAGACATTCAGTTTAAAGCATTACGTTCTGTAGAAGGGTTTGAAAAAGTTAAATTTTTCAGACCTGGTTATGCTATTGAATACGACTATTTTCCGCCAACACAGTTGAGGCACACTCTCGAAACAAAGTTAGTTGAAGGATTGTTTTTTGCTGGTCAAATTAACGGAACGACAGGTTATGAAGAAGCTGCATCTCAAGGAATGATGGCCGGAATTAACGCTGCATTAAAAGTAAAAGAACAAGCGCCCTTAATTTTACGCCGAGACGAAGCTTACATAGGGGTTTTAATTGACGATTTAATAACTAAAGGCACTGAAGAACCCTATAGAATGTTTACCTCACGTGCTGAATACCGAACACTCTTACGTCAAGATAATGCCGATTTTAGGCTAACTCCAAAGTCATTCGAAATTGGTTTAGTTTCTGAAAGCAGAATGAGAAGAATGGAACATAAATTCAACGAAAGTGAAAAAATGGTTAACTTTTTCAAAGAAACCAGTGTTACTCAAGAAGAGGCAAATCCTATTTTGGTTGAAAAAGAAAGCGCACCAATGGTTCAGTCTGATAAAATGTTCAAAGTGTTTTCAAGACCACAAATTGATTTAGACGATATATTGAAGTTTGAAAAAGTTCAACACTATATTCAAGAAAATGAATTAGATAAAGAAATCATCGAACAAGCTGAAATACAAGTTAAATATTCAGGGTATATTGAAAAAGAAAGAAACAATGCCGAAAAATTAACCAGATTAGAAGATATTAAGATTCCTGAAAATTTTGATTATAATAAAATTAAATCCATGTCTACAGAAGCAAAACAAAAGTTAAGTAAAATTCGTCCCGTAACTATTTCTCAGGCTTCAAGAATAAGCGGAGTTTCTCCATCTGATGTTTCAGTATTATTAATTTATATGGGAAGATAATTTTTTGTTCCACGTGAAACTAAATCAGTCAAGCCTTATTAATACAGTGTTTATATGAGTTTTCAAAACAATATTTTTTTTCAAAAAGTAAAAGATTATTCGGTTTCAAAAGAAATTTTCGAATTACATCATAATCCAGAATATGATTTATTAATAACTTTTCCAAAACCATCTTTAGAGCAATTACCTAGTTATTACGAAAGTGAAGATTATATTTCTCATACTGATGGCAAACGTTCTTTGTTTGAAAAAGCATATCATTTTATCAAAAGCATAGCAATCAAAAACAAAGTCAAATTAATTAATGCAAAATCAGAAAAAGGAAAACTTTTAGACATTGGCGCTGGCACAGGAGATTTTTTAGTGGCAGCTAAAAATGATGGATGGCAAACCTTAGGAATCGAACCTAGCAAAAAAGCAAAAACAATCGCAATTAATAAAGGAGTAGATTTTGCCGAAAATCTATCAGATTTAGAAAGCCATTCTTTTGATGTCATAACTTTGTGGCATGTATTGGAACATGTGCCTAATCTGGATGACTATATAAAAGAATTAAAAAGAATCCTAAAACCGTCTGGAACAATAATTATTGCAGTTCCAAATTTTAAATCCTTTGACGCAAATTTTTATGGAAGACATTGGGCAGCTTATGATGTACCAAGACATATTTGGCACTTTTCAAAAACCACAATAGACAAATTATTTTCAGAAAAACAAATGAAATTAGTCGAAGTATTACCAATGAAATTTGATAGTTTTTATGTAAGCTTATTGTCTGAAAAGTATAAAACAGGTAGTATGAATTTTGTCAGAGCTTTTTTTGTCGGTTTGAAGTCAAATCTCTCAGGAAAGAAAACAAAAGAGTATTCATCTCACATTTATGTAATAAATAATTAGTAAAACGAAAATAAAAAGCCTCGTTTAATTAAAACTAAAAACATACAAAATCACATACATAAAATAATTAAGCGTCTAAAAACACTTTATTGAAAGCCAAAAACCATAGAAAAATCAAATCAAAAGATTGTTTTTAATAATTATTACTTATGGCGGTTAAAAACAAAAGCGATCACAAATTTTCACAACTAGTTTATACAAGTATATTTTTATAATTTTGGACAAAATATTTAATTCCTTAATAATTCCTTAGAAAAAATCCTAATTTTTCATTAACAACTTTAAAAAAATGATTAAAAAAACACTTTATCTTATTGCAATAACTATTGCAATAACAGCATGTAACAAAACATCAGAGACGAAAGATTTTAAAACGGCTTACATAGATACTTCTAAATTAATGAAAGAATCTACAGAGGCTAAAGATATCGAAGCAAAATATAAAGACAAATCCAAAGTAATGGGAGGTCAATTAGAAGCTGAGGTTTCAAAGTTTAAATCAGAAGCGGCGAGTTTTAAACAAAATGCTATGGCTAACGGGCAGGCTTGGGCACAACAAAAAGGAGCTGAACTGCAACAAAGAGAGCAAGAATTAAATTACGCTCAGCAAGCAATGTTACAACAATTGCAAGAAGAAAGCGGCCTTGAAATGGATACTTTAGTTAAGACATATCGTAAAGTAATAAAAGACTACGGAAAAGAAAAAGGTTATGATTATATTTATGGAACAGGCGAAGCAGCTTCTATACTTTATGCTAAAGACAGTTATGATATCACAAATGATATTTTAAAATCTGTCAACGATAAATATAAAAACGAAGGGAAAAAGGCTGATAAAACAAGCAATAAAAAAGAAGAAAGGCAATAATTTCTAATTCAATATAATTAAAAAATGGCAAGTTGATCATCAACTTGCCATTTTTATATAATAGCTATTATCAGCTTAACCACCAAACAGCAATAATAGACGGGATAAAGTAAATCGCAATTGTTCTTGCACCATCATAATCTTTAGCTAACCTTTGTCCTAATAGCAAGAAAATCAATGTTATACTAGAAAAAACAGCACCATAAAAGCCAAAAGTTTTACCTCCATTAATTAGTAATTCAACACATCCAACAAGAGTTAAAACACCAGTTATTAATTCAAGAATTAAAATAATAAATAAAGCTAACGGCACATTGTTCTTTAAAATAGTTTGAGCAAAATGCCCTTTAAGCCAGTCAATATTTCCTTGCCAAGAAAAAACTTTATCATAGGCAGATTGTATAAAAGTGACAGCAAAAAAAACCAATACTAAAATTGAAGCAGTATTATTCATAATTTATTCATTTTTATGGATTAATCTAGTAAGTTTTATGGATAAATCGGTTAAAATTATTTTAGCGTTTCCATTTCTTTCAATATGATATATTGCATCTGAAAGTTCATTAAAAATAGAGGTAATATTGTTGCCATTTACAAAAGGAGCAAATTTTTCTAAATTAAAATTATCAACTGATGGTTCAAAATAAACCAATTTTTCAGTTTGATAATTTAAAAGCATTGCTTGTCTAAACATCACTACACAATAATCTAAAAATTGTTTCTGCCCTTCACGTCCAATACTCGCTATTTCTTCACTCCAAGAAATTAATTCTTCAATTGCAGCAGTATTTTGTTTAGCTCTAAAGGCAGCACGAACCCAATCTACAAACCATTTCTCAAAAGGAAAATCATTAGTGTCATTATTCAAAATATGCAAGGCTTTGTTATAATTTCCTTGTGCTTGATGAGCTACTTTTGAAGCAGAGGTAGAGTCTAAAAAATATTTTTCACGCATTGTTTTAGCAATAATAAATTCTGGTAAAGCTCCAAAATAAAGAACCTGACACCTCGATCGAATGGTTTGAATGATATCTTCTTCGTTTTCAGAAATTAAAATAAAAAGTGTTTTTTCTGGCGGCTCTTCTAGTAGTTTTAGCAATTTATTCGAAGCCTCAATATTCATTTTGTCAACCATCCAAATAATCATTACTTTATAACCACCTTCATAAGATTTCAATGCCAAAGATTTTAAAATATCCTGTGCGTCTTCAACCCGAATTATTCCTTGTTTATTTTGAACACCTAAATGCTTATACCAATCAAACAAACTTCCATACGGATTTTTCAGAACGAATTCGCGCCAATCCACTATAAAATCTGCACTTTTTGGTTTTGATTTAACATCTTCATTAGCAACATTTGGATATACAAAATGTAAATCTGGATGAGAAAGCGATTGAAATTTCAAATTACAACTTTCATTTCCGCCATTATTCTCCTCCCCATTATTATTACACAAAACAAATTGAGCATAGGCAATTGCAGTTGCTAAAGTGCCGCAACCTTCGGGGCCTACGAACAATTGCGCATGAGGAATTCTTCCCGATAAAGCACTTTTAATGAGATGATTTTTGATATATTCTTGCCCAATAATGTCTGAAAATTGCATGAAGCAAATATAGTAGAAATATTTAGCTATCATAAGTTGCAAAGTGTCTTAGTATCTTTTGAAACATAAAGGCAGCTTCAATTAGTGCTATAAAAACTTTATTCTTTTGAAAATAAACACTTTAATACGTTTAAAAAGCACCTGTCCCATCGATAAAAGCACAACAATCGCCGATGAAATTAATTTTATTATATTTGCAATGTTTTACAACTATATAAAGAGTAAATGAAAACACTTCAAGATTTTAATTTCAATGCAAAAAAAGCAATAATCAGAGTTGATTTTAACGTTCCCTTAGATGAAAATTTTAATGTAACAGATGCTAACAGAATTGAAGCTGCTAAACCTACTATTGACAAAATTCTTGCCGATGGGGGTAGTGTAATTTTGATGTCTCATTTAGGAAGACCAAAAGGAAAAGAAGATCAATATTCATTAAGACATATTAATTCAAAATGTTCGGAAATTTTGAGCGTAAATGTTAAATTTGCTTCTGATTGCATAGGTGAAATTGCTCAAAATGCTGCAAAAAATTTAAAGCAAGGAGAGGTTTTATTACTTGAAAACCTTCGTTTTTATAAAGAAGAAGAGGCTGGAGATGAAAACTTTGCTAAAGAATTAGCGTCTCTTGGTGATATTTATGTAAATGATGCTTTTGGAACAGCACATAGAGCACATGCTTCTACCACAATTATTGCTAAATTTTTCCCAAATCACAAATGCTTCGGAATGCTTTTGGCAAAAGAAATAGAGAGTTTAAATCGAGTTTTAAATAATTCTATAAAACCAGTAACAGCTGTTCTTGGAGGTTCAAAAGTATCTTCAAAAATTACAGTTATTGAAAATATTTTAGACAAAGTCGACCACATGATTATAGGTGGAGGCATGACTTTTACTTTTATAAAAGCACTTGGCGGAAAAATTGGAGATTCAATTTGTGAGGATGATAAACAAGATTTAGCATTACAAATTTTACAACTTGCAAAAGAAAAAAATGTTCAAATCCATATTCCTGTTGATGTTATTGCAGCAGATGCTTTTTCCAATAATGCAAATACAAAAATTGTTGATGTAAGAGAAATTCCAGATGGGTGGCAAGGTTTAGATGCCGGTCCTGAATCTTTGGAGCATTTCAAAGAAGTGATTATGAATTCAAAAACTATTCTTTGGAATGGGCCATTAGGCGTTTTTGAAATGGAATCATTTGCCAAAGGAACAATTACATTAGGGAATTATATTGCAGAATCTACTGCAAATGGAGCTTTTTCTCTTGTTGGTGGCGGTGATTCTGTGGCAGCTGTAAAACAATTTTGGCTTGAAGATAAAATGAGTTATGTTTCAACAGGCGGTGGAGCTATGTTAGAAATGCTAGAGGGAAAAGTGCTACCTGGAATTGCGGCAATTTTAAATTAATTTTGCAGCAACACAATATTAAACAAGAAATTACGTTACTAATTAGCTAATTAATAACAATTTAGATTTAAAAATATAACACTTTATAAATATAAAGTTATGATGATAAAAAAAACAATAACGTTTGCACTACTAATAGCTTCCTCCGTAATTTTTGCACAGGATGATTTAAGTATTGCCCCGTTTAAAAAGCCTCAAACTAAAAAAGAAGTTTTAGACTCAATCAAAGCTTCTTTTGTGCATGATAATATTGCATCGTGTATAGATAGTCTTTGGATGAAAGAATTAGCAAGTTTAGACCTTTATAACGAATTGACTTTAAACATTAAAAATATTAATGTTGATGAAAAAGTTGACTACGAACTACCAACAGAGCTTTTAAAAGAAAGATTAAGAAAAATGGATGAGAAATCACCTTTTAACATAGAGTATAATGTTGGTCTAGAAAACGTAATAAAATCTTTTTTAAAGAACAGAAAAAGAGCCTTTGAAAGATTGATGGGCGTTTCTCAATTTTATTTTCCATTGTTTGAAGAGTCTTTGGCAGCAAAAAACATTCCGCTAGAAATTAAATATTTAGCAGTTGTAGAATCAGCCTTAAATCCAAGAGCAGTTTCAAGAGTAGGTGCAACAGGTTTATGGCAATTTATGTATCAAACAGGGAAACAATATGATTTAACTATTAATTCTTATGTTGATGATAGAAGTGATCCTTTGAAAGCAAGTAATGCAGCGTCCCAATACATGACCAACATGTATAAAATTTTTGGCGATTGGGATTTGGTTTTAGCATCATATAATTCTGGACCAGGAAATGTGGCCAAAGCCATCAGACGTTCAGGCGGAAAACAAAATTATTGGAACATTAGAAAATTTTTACCTAAAGAAACACAAGGTTATTTGCCAGCTTTTTTGGCTACTATGTATATTTTCGAATATCATAAAGAGCACGGAATAAAACCAGACAAAGCTATCGCTAATCATTTCGCAACCGATACGGTAATGATTAAAAACGCACTTACGTTCAAACAAATTTCAGATTTGTTAGATGTTCCAGTCGCTGAATTGCAGTTTTTAAATCCCTCCTATAAAAGAGAAGAAATTCCTTTTATTACAGGAGAGAATCATTATTTAAGATTACCAATCGACAAAATAGCCATATTCACATCTAATGAAGATAAGATTTATGGTTTTGCAAATTATGAATATAGCAGAAGAGAAAGACCCTATGAAACCATGTTGGCCTCGAGAGATTCTTCCAAAACAAGAAGCATCTCTAGAGTTAAATATTATAAAGTTAAAAGAGGCGATAGTTTAAGTGAGATTTCAGATAAATATGGAATCACAATGGCTGAACTTAAAAAATGGAATCACATAAGGGGAAGTAAAGCACCAAAAGGAAGAAGTTTAAAAATTTATACCACAGAAAGCATTGCTTTTACAGATAAAAAAATCACTAAACCAGATACTACTTCTGTAAAAGAATCAAAAGCATTAGCATCAAATACCACTAAAATTTTCAAAGAACAAAAAGTGGTTACTTTTAAAGACATTGTTAAATACCATAAAGTAAAAAGAGGTGATAACCTTGGAGAAGTAGCCAATAAATATGGTGTTTCTGTTGCAGAGGTTAAAAAATGGAACAAAATTAAAAGTAACAATATAGCAGTTGGGGGAAGTCTAAAAATTATTAAAAACGAGAGAATTGTTACCACTGTTAAAAAAGAAGTAAAGGCAGACAAATCAATTGTTGATAATAAGATAGAAATAGCAGTTGCCTCTAATGAAAATAACACGGATACTAATCAAAATGCAAGTGATTATTATGAGGTTCAAAGAGGCGATAATCTTTTTAGCATTGCAAAAAAATTCAATGTTAGTTTAGAAGACTTAAAAAAATGGAATAATCTTAACGATTTGAACGTTCAATTGGGATCAAAATTATCATTAGCTAACAAAGAAGAATCGGCTAAAGAAGAAGCTCCAAAAACAGAAACAAAAATTGTAGAATATAAAGTTCATAAAGGAGATAATATTGCAAGTATTGCTCATAAATACAATGTGTCAGTTGCCGATATTAAAGAATGGAACGAACTTGAAGACAATAATGTGAAACTTGGAACGAAGATTATTGTTTCAAAAACAGAAGTTGCCATAAGCGAAACAAAATCTTCTAATAAAGAAACTGTAGCTTCAAACGAAAGAGATGAAGTGAGATTGTACTATGTAAAAAAAGGAGACTCTTTATTTAGCATTGCCAAAAAATATCCAGGCGTATCTATTTCAGATATTAAAAAATGGAACGGCATTAAAAATGAAAGTTTAAAACCAGGCATGAAATTAAAAATTAACGGTTAATCCGAAAATCTTCTATAAATTTGGGTTTTATTTCAGTTATGAATAAAACCCTTTTTTTATGCCTAATAATTGCCTCTTTGGTGAGTTCCTGTTCTTTTAAAAAAGACGCGCTTCCAAAAGATTCTTCAGCTGCAATTAATACCATTGCCGTTATTATTGACGATCAACTATGGAATGGCGAAGTGGGCGATAGCATTAGAAATAAATTTGCCTCACCGGTTTTAGGACTCCCTCAAGAAGAACCATTGTTTACCATTAATCAATATCCGGTTAAACTCTTTGAGGGCTTTTCAACTGATGCTAGAAATATTATTATTATCAAAAAGGATACGGATAATAAATTTGAAATTAAAGAAAATGAATTTTCATCACCTCAAAATTCCATTCATATTTCTGGTAGAACAACATTTGAAATTTTAGCTGTTTTAGAAAAGTATACCCCAGAAATTATCCAAAAAATGAGAACAATGGAAATTGCTCAAAATCAAAAGATATTCAAAGATACTTTATTAATCACAAAAAAAATTCAAAAGAAATTTAATATCGATTTGCTTATTCCTTCTAAATATGAATATGTAATGCGAAGAAAGAACTTCATTTGGTTAAAAAGCGAAATTACCAGCGGAAATACTAGCTTGCTGATTTATCAAATTCCTTTTAACAACATTCGCTCAAATAATTACGTTAATAATATTATAAAAACTAGAGATTCAATTGGAAAACGCTACATTCATGGTTCCGATAGAGGAACAAAAATGGTAACAGAAGAAGCCTATTCTCCCTATTTTTCCAAAACAATTTTAGCAGGAAGAAAGGCCTATGAAACCAAAGGTACTTGGCAAATGAAAAATGATTTTATGTCTGGACCATTTATCAATTACACTATTTTTGATAGATTGAACAGAAGAATTCTTGTTTTAGAAGGGTTTTGTTATGCACCATCCAAAGAAAAAAGAGATTTGATGTTCGAATTAGAAGCCATTATCAAGTCAATACAATTCAAAAAATAAAAAAGAACATGAATTTAGAATGGAAAACAAGGCGATTTGAGACACTTACTATTAATGATCTATATAATTTACTACAATTACGTAGCGAGGTCTTTGTAGTCGAGCAAAACTGTGTTTATCAAGACATTGATGGTAAAGATCAAAAAGCGTTGCACTTGACAGGGGAAGATAAAGGCAAAATAGTAGCTTACGCAAGGCTTTTTAAACCTGCAGACTATTTTGAACAAGCATCCATAGGTCGTGTGGTGGTGAAAGAATCCTCTAGAGCAAATAAACTGGGACACATTTTAATGAGAGAAGCTATTCAGGCAATCGAAACCCATTTTGAAGCAACAAAAATTACCATTTCTGCCCAATTATATTTAAAAAAATTCTACGAAAGCCATGGGTTTATTCAAAGCAGCGAAATGTATCTCGAAGACGATATTCCCCATATTGAAATGAAAAAAGAGTAAACTATATTTTTGTAATTACTAGTTCCACTCTTCTGTCATATTCTGTTCCTTTACCTAACGGAACAGTATTACCATAACCTTTGAAAGTCATTCTGTCTTTTGAAATTTTCTTAAAAATCAAATATTTATATACTGATTGAGCTCTGTTGGTAGAGAGTTGACGTTTTTTAGTATCTAAGTCAATGGCTTCTTTTTGATACGGTGGAGTGCAACATACATGGCCTTGAATTTCAAATTGCAGATTTTTATATTTAATCAGCAGTTTCGCAATTCTATCTAATGCGGTTTTTGTTTTAAAGTTTAGTTTACTGCTGCCTCTTTCAAATAATACATTGTCCAAATAAATATGGTCACCTACTACATGGTTTTTTTGAATGGTGTTATAAAAGCCAGGAATGATAATCTTGGGTAATGGTTTTAAATTTAAAACCACATCGACACGACGGTTTTTTGAACGTTTTTCGGGAAGATCTTCTACAATATCATCGTCAATAAGAATTCTTCCTTTGCCTTCAATAGTTACTATAATTTTGCTGGTAATCCCGTTTTCTATTAATTTACTTTGAATAGTCGTAGCACGATCGGTAGAGAGTTTAAAGTTATAATCATCTTTACCCACATCATCAGTATAACCAAAAATTTCAATAGATTCTATTCGAGTAGAATCCGTGTTTTTAATAAAATCTACCACTTCCGTTGCTTGTTTATCGTCTAATTTAAATTTATCAAATTCAAAGTAAACAGAATGTACAACTTCTTCTTGTGCCTGAAGTAAACCAAATAATAATAGCGGAAAATATTTCAGCAGTTTCATCTTAAATCTTTAAAATCTTATTATATTCAATGGTATTGTTTAAAACATCAACTGCTTTTTTAATTTCAAAATTATTTTTAATGTAGTATTGATACAGTCCTTCTTTGTATTGATAGCGTTTGATTAGTTCGTCTAAAAGTAAATTTTTAATTTCTTTTTTATTTATGTCAATCAAGGTTTCTTCACTTTTTTGAATTGCGTTCAAGAGTTGTTGGTATTCAGAAATTATGGCAGAGTCAATATTTTCTTTTTTGGCTTTTTCCAAAGTGTTTTTTAGCGCTATTTCGGTTTCCGTATTGAAATCAATTTTTTCTTTTTTCAAATAAGTTTTTAAGTCTGCAATATCAGCATCAGTAATATTTGGAATTTTTTCACCAAGAGACGGATTTTTGAAATAATAGTAAGTCGCATACTTGAAAATTCCATCGTTTTTTTCTAGGGCTTCTGCAATGGAACTTTTTTTCGTAGCTTCTAGTTCCACATCAGGCAAAATTCCCCCACCATCATAAACGGTTCTTCCTTTTTTGGTTTTGAAAGCGTTATAATTTTTAGTATCAGTTCTAATGGCTTTACCGTTTTTATCTTTATGTGCATAATCTAATGCCTGAATACATCTTCCAGATGGGGTGTAATATTTAGAAATAGTCACTTTTACTTGAGTGCCATAAGTCATATCAAACGGTCTTTGTACCAAACCTTTTCCGTAACTTCTACTGCCAATAATCACAGCTCGGTCTAAATCTTGTAATGCGCCCGAGACAATTTCTGAAGCTGAAGCACTTTTTCCGTCAACGATTATCAGTAAAGGAATTTTAGCATCAATAGGTTCGTGAGTAGTTTTATAGATGTTATTAAATATAGTGTTTTTCGATTTTGTAGATACTATCGTTTCGCCTTTATCAACAAAAAAACCACAAATGTTAACCGCTTCATTCAACAATCCTCCTGGATTGCCACGCAAATCCAACACGATTTGAGTAGCGCCATCAGCCTTCAGTTTTTCTAGAGCTTCTTTGGTTTCTGATGAGGCTTTTTGGGTGAATTGCGTTAATACGATATAACCTGTTTTGTCATCAATTTTACCATAAAATGGAACGGCTTTGACATCAACTTCGTCAAGTACCAATTGTGTAGTCATAGGTTTTCCTTGACGCAGGTATTTGATATCAATTTTCGTGTTTTTAGCACCTTTCAACAATTGCGATGCATCGTCTTTAAAGTCCGCCAAAAGCACATCGCCTATTTGTGTAATTTCATCACCTGCTTTCAACCCTGCTTTATCTGCAGGAAACCCTTTGTAAGGTTCTTTGATTATGAGTTTGTCGTCTTTTCTGGTAATCATAGCGCCAATTCCAGTGTATTCGCCTGTGTTGTTGATTTTAAATTTGACCACGTCCTGCTCGTTGAAATAATTGGTATAGGGGTCTAAATCAGACAACATGCTTTTAATAGCTTTGTCCATCAACTCTGCAGGATTGACTTCATCTACATAGTTTTGATTCACTGTTTTAAATAGTGTGGTGAAAATTTCTATCTGCTTCGCTATTTCAAAGAAATCATCTTTGAAACTAACCCCAACGAAAAAAAATACGCTAAGCAGTATTGTGATTACATATCTTTTTTTGAATTTTGAAAACATAATTATAAAGTTTTTATAGCAAAAAATTCTTTAACAAAAATGGTGAAATTTTAGGTTCCCGCGTTTATTGTTTTTATAAATTTTACAAATAGTTGAATGGTTTTATCGTTAATTTCTTCGTAGGGCAATCTTTCGCTGGTTTGATAGAAAAACATTAGGCAATATTTTTGTTTCAAATGGTCGGTGAGCAAGTGTTTGTTCAGTCGGTAACACTCCCGCAACACTCGCTTGTAATAATTTCTATCTACAGCATGTTTAAAATGTTTTTTTGATACCGAAACCCCCATTTTTAGGGGCATTTCCTCTTCAAAATCAAAAGGGATATATACCAATCGCAAAGGAAACTTCCCCACCGATTTCCCTTGGGAAAACAACAAATCAATGATTTTTTTGCTTTTAAGTTTTTCTGCTTTTGGATAGGAAAAAGACATTTGCTACTTGTCGTTATAGATGTTGTACACGAATTTCACTTCATTATAATTGATGTATACCTGCATTCGGTTGTTTTCTTTTTTCTTGGTAATGATGAAAATTTTGCACTTCGAAAACTTGTTGTCTATACACTCAAACGGAACTATGTTGATCTCGTCAGTATCTTCAATGTCACCATAGGCTATGATTTTAAAAGATTGCACTTCGGAGGAGTTGACGGTAATTAAATCTTTTTTGGCATCAAGGGTTATGAGTATATTGGCAGCCACAAAATCAGACCAATCATTCCAAGAGCCGTCGTCTTTTTTGTCGGTAAAACTAAGACTGCTGGTTTTAAAACGAATAGGCTGGGCTGCACTCTTTTGAAAACCCAAACTAAAAACCGCAACAAGCAAAAGAATTTTTAGATAATTCATACTCAAAAAATATTTGTCGTAAAGCTACAAATTCTATTCCATAAAAAAAGCTAGTTCAAACTATGCTATTTTAATCATGATTTAGGCATTAAAGTTTTTAAAGAGCTAGTTTGCTATCTAGTTTCCAAGCTATTGTTTTCGGGTTTTACATCGGCCATAAGACCGCTTGGGTCCAGAGTAATTTTCTTGATAGCACTCTTTGCTTTTGGAATTTCAAAAAAGTAAGTAGGATACGCCCAAGCCCAATCCGACAAAACAGTTCTTTTAATTTCCGGTGTTGGATTTTCCTTTTCAAAACTCATCATGCGCAGCGGGATATAGAATGTTTCTTTAGTGCCATCGGTATATTCTACCAAAACATCCATCGGCATAGGTGTTCTGCCAATTCGCTCTAAGGTTACGCCAGTTCTTGGCACACCATCTGTTGCTCTTTCCACAGTTTTAATGCCATAGTCTATCGTATTATTGGTTTCCGTCCAATCGGTCAAATACCAATCTAAGTTTGCACCCGATACTCTTTCTGCCGTGCGTTTGATATCATTAGGTGTTGGGTGTTTGAACTGAAATTCGGCATAGTAGCGTTTTAGACTTTTCATCAATTTGTCTTTGCCTATCAAATAAATCAATTGACTCAAAAAAATTTCACCTTTGCTATAAGACGCAATACTATAGGGTTGGTTACTGTCAAATCGGTCCGAATGGGTAGAAAGCGATTGCTCCTTGCCAGAGTTAACCAAGAAATAATAGCCTTTGTAAGCACCAGCAAATGGGTTGGTTGCTTTTTTTTCTGCGAGTTCATTTACTGCCAAATCCTCGATAAACGAAGTAAAGCCTTCGTCCATCCAGCCGTGTTTGCTTTCGTTACTTGCTAAGATGTGTTGGAACCATGAATGCCCCATTTCGTGAGCAATTAAGCCTACAAAGCCATCCAGTTTTCCTTCGCCCAAAACTAGCGTACACATGGCATATTCCATACCGCCATCGCCACCTTGTATCACTGAGTATTGCTTATAAGGATACTGTCCTACAATCTTGTTATAGTAATCCATGATTTCAGAGGTTTTGGCTTGCGCTTGTTTCCAAGTGTCTAGGATATCGGGGTTGTTTTTATACAAAAAGTGTAGCGTTACCCCATCAGACCTAAGTAATTTGTCATGAATATAGTTTTTATCAGCTGCCCAAGTAAAATCATGCACATTAGGCGCTTTAAAATGCCAAGTCATAGTTTTTTGTTTTTTTGGAATTGTTACTTTTACTCCCGCCTCTTCATAGTTATAGCCAATGTCATTAGCATTCAACAAATAGCCACTGCCGCCCAAAATATAGTTTTTATCAATGGTGATGTTTACGTCAAAATTACCCCAAACGCCGTGAAATTCTCGAGCGATGTATGGGTCAGCATGCCAACCTTCAAAATCAAATTCAGCCATTTTCGGATACCATTGTGCCATAGAAAGTTCTATACCTTCTTTATTGTTCCTACCCGAACGACGTATTTGCAAAGGCACTTGTCCGTCAAAATCAAGGGTAAAAACTGTTGATTTTCCAGGAAGAATTGGTTTGGTTAAAGTTACTTCGAGTATGGTGCCCACTTCTTTAGCCAAAGCCAAAGCACCATCTTGCTTGAAATTAGAAATTTTCAAATACCCAATTTCCTTAGGTTGTAATTTGGCAATGCGACTTTCTTTGATTTCTTTACCATCGGCATTTTTTACTTTATTGACCATTCTGCTGTCGGGATCGGAAATGTTTTGCAAACGAATGTCCATTTCACTTCCTGGTTGAAAAGCATTGTTGTACAAATGATAAAACACTCGTTTCAAAGTATCTGGAGAATTATTAGTATAAGTTAGTTCTTGTTTCCCATGGTATTGGTAGGTTTTTACATCCATGGTAACATCCATTTTGTAGTCAACGTGTTGTTGCCAATAGTTGGATTTTTGTGCTATTAGTTTTGGAACCACCAATCCGAAAAGTAGAAATAAAAGTATTTTTTTCATAATTAGTAAAGAAAAAAGGAAGAGGCTTATTTTCCTTTTCTATTTGAATTTTTTATTTTTTCGCTTTGCTTTTTGTAGCCATTTTTTCTGCCATAAGTAAAGCATTGTAAGCATTCACAATTTTACCAGAAACACAAGTGTTTGCAAAAGGCATTTCTTTTTTAGCCTCATCTACGATAACTTTATCTGAAATTGGAGTTCCAGAATCCATTAAAATATGTTTTACTTGAGAAGCAGTAAGTTTTGGGTAATATGAACGTATTAATGCCGCAACCCCTGCTGCATTTGGAGACGCCATGGAAGTTCCTTGTTCGTATTTGTATTTATTATTTGGAATAGTGGCATAAATTTCTACCCCGGGAGCAAATACATCTACATTTTTAGCGCCATAATTAGAAAAATCGGCTACTATTTTTGATCCATAAACATTGTTTAAAGCTCCGATAGTAATCAAGTTATCCGCTATTTCTTTTCCGCTAACTTCATCTGTTGGGAAGTTTGGTTCAACATCAACATTTTTTGCATCATTACCAGCTGCGTGTACAATTAGAACATCTTTTTTTGCGGCATATTTTATTGCCTCCCAAACCCATTCTTTATGAGGAGAATAATCTTTCCCAAAACTTCCGTTGATAACTTTAGCACCGTTATCTACAGCATAACGAATTGCAAGAGCGATGTCTTTGTCGTATTCATCTCCATTTGGCACAGCACGAACAGCCATAATTTCTACTTTATCTGCCACTACACCATCGCCACCTTTTCCGTTTCCACGAATTTGAGCAATGATTCCTGCAACGTGAGTACCGTGAAGCGCATCCTCTACATTTGGCCCTTTAACATTTCCGTTACCATAATGTGTTTCCTTCATATCATCTGGATTATCTTTTACTTTTCTGCCAGCAAAATCTAAATTCAAATTATAATTTAATTGGTCATAAACGTAGTCCGAATAAGATTTTATTTCCTCTTGAAAACCTTCTCCCGCCTCAGACGCTATGCTTGACATAATCATTTTACTACGAGTTAAACTAGCATCGGTAGTAACAATACTTTTAAGTTCCTTTAGAGTATATTTATCTTTTTTCAATTCTTCGCGAATGGCTTTGTCGGCTGCTACAATTATGTCCACTTGTTTTTTTTGTGGAGTTAATTCGGCAATTTTTTTATCTAATTCCACTTTCGCTGATTTGTAGTCTTCCGATCCGTCATCTCCTCTTTTAACAATGCGAGTTAATTCTAAATTTTCGTTAGTTGCTTCGCCAAGAAAATTCCATCCATGAACATCATCAATATAACCGTTTTTGTCATCGTCTATATTATTACCTGGAATTTCTTTAGTATTGGTCCAGATTTTTCCTTTTAAATCTTCGTGATCAATATCTAAACCTGAATCAATAACACCTACAATAATTTTGATGCCTTTCTTGTTTTTCAAAAGTTCAGAATAGGTTTTATCCACACTCATTCCAGGGATAGAGTCTTTTTTTAAATCTAAATTACTCCAACGTTGCTTTTGAAGTTCAGATAATTCAGTTTTTTTGGCATTAAAAGCAGTGATGCTTTGTTGTGCATTAACAGAAGCACTAGCCGTAAGGGCTACTATCAGAATGCAGAAAGGTTTTAGTTTCATCATGATAAATTTGTTTTTATTAATAGGCTAAAAATATTGTCTTTATATATAATTACTGAACTTGTTAACACTAAATTAAGAAATCTTCACAACGGAAAACTTCTTTTAGTCGGATACCTTTTTCGGTATTTTCCACTGTGATAACAGGGTTGTGAGCGTCATGTTCTAACCATAAGTAATAGTTTTTTTCTGCTGCATTATTAAGAAATTTTGATTTTTCAGGCATGGTTAAAAGCGGTCGCGTGTCATAACCCATAACGTAAGGCAAAGGTAAATGACCAGCAGTAGGAATTAAATCAGCACAAAAAACAATAGTTTTATCTTGGTATTTAATATGCGGAATCATCATCTTTTCGGTGTGACCGTCTACATAAAAAATCTCGAAATTTATTTCTTTTGCAAAGCTAAAATCGCCTTCCGGCCTTTTAATGAAATTCAATTGTCCACTTTCTTGCACCGGCAGAATGTTTTCTGAAAGAAAAGAAGCTTTTTCTCTTGGATTAGGTTTGGTTGCCCATTCCCAATGATTATCATTAGTCCAATATTTTGCATTTTTGAAAGCCAATTCATATCCTGTTCTGTCTTTGTTCCAGTTGACACTGCCGCCACAATGATCAAAATGGAGATGCGTTAAAAAAACATCAGTCACATCATCCCGATGGAAACCATATTTTGCCAAAGATGTATCAAGCGAATGCGTTCCCCAAAGAGAATAATAGCTAAAAAACTTTTCCGATTGTTTGTTTCCCATGCCGTTATCAATTAGTATTAATCTATTGCCATCTTCAATCAACATGCATCTTGCCGCAATATCAATCAAATTATTATCGTCTGCTGGATTGGTTTTGTTCCAAATGGTTTTTGGGACTACACCAAACATAGCGCCGCCATCTAGTTTAAAATTCCCGGCTTCTATTGGGTATATTTTCATTTTCAATTCTTTCCACAAATTTACAGAATTAAAAATTGATTTTTTCTATCTACTTATTAGTTATAAAAATGTTAGCAATAGTAGCAAAAACAGATATTTGTGTTAACTTTGTCCTTTATTTAGACAAAATCAAAATAAGCATGATTAAAGTTTCTGATACTGCAAGTAAAAAAATCATCGACATGATGAAAGATGATGGTTTTGATGCTGCCATAGATTATGTTCGTGTGGGCGTAAAAAGTGGTGGTTGCTCAGGTTTGTCCTATGAATTGAAATTTGACAAAGAATTAGGTGAAAATGATAAAGTTTTTGAAGATAATCATGTTAAAATAGCCGTTGAAAAAAAATCATTTTTATACTTGGCCGGCACCATTTTAGAATTTTCTGGCGGATTAAACGGAAAAGGATTTGTGTTTAACAATCCAAATGCATCGAGAACCTGTGGTTGTGGAGAATCGTTTTCACTTTAGTCGAATGCCGAAAACCATCAAGTCAAAAGATTTGAGATGGCTTTAAGCCTTTAGACTTTTAAATATTAAGACTAAAAACAAATGGCAAAATATACTGAGGACGATTTAAAAGTTGAACTCGAAAGCAAAGAATACGAGTACGGATTTTATACTGATTTAGAATCGGAAACGTTTCCTATTGGATTAAATGAAGATATTGTTCGCGCTATCTCTAAAAAGAAAGAGGAACCACAATGGATGACTGATTGGCGCATTCAAGCTTTTCGTGCTTGGCAAGAAATGATTGAACCAGAATGGGCCAATGTACATTATGAAAAACCCGATTTTCAAGCCATTTCTTATTTTTCAGCACCAAAAAAAGCAGATCCAAATAAAACATTAGACGACGTAGATCCAGACCTTTTAGAAATGTATAAAAAGTTAGGCATTTCTATTGATGAACAAAAAATGATGAACAATGTTGCTATGGACATTGTTGTCGATTCGGTATCGGTCGCCACTACATTCAAGAAAACATTGGCAGAAAAAGGAATTATCTTTATGAGTATCTCCGAAGCAATTCGAGAATATCCAGATTTAGTTCAGCGATATTTAGGAACGGTTATACCGCAAAAAGATAATTTTTATGCGGCATTAAATTCGGCTGTTTTCTCGGATGGAAGTTTCTGTTATATTCCAAAAGGTGTTCGTTGCCCTATGGAATTATCAACCTATTTCCGTATCAATCAAGCTGGAACAGGTCAATTTGAAAGAACACTTTTAATTGCCGATGAGGGTAGTTATGTTTCTTATCTTGAAGGTTGTACCGCACCAAGTCGCGATGAAAATCAATTGCACGCAGCTTGCGTAGAATTGATTGCTTTGGACAATGCCGAAATTAAATATTCAACGGTTCAAAACTGGTATCCTGGAAACAAAGAAGGTAAAGGCGGTGTTTTCAACTTTGTGACGAAAAGAGGAATTTGCGAAAAAAACGCGAAAATATCTTGGACGCAAGTAGAAACAGGTTCTGCAATTACTTGGAAATATCCTTCGGTAGTTTTAAAAGGCGATAATTCAATTGGCGAATTTTACTCGATAGCGGTTACCAATAATTTTCAGCAAGCCGATACAGGAACCAAAATGACACATTTGGGTAAAAATACCAAATCAACTATTATTTCCAAGGGAATTTCAGCTGGAAAATCTCAAAACAGTTACCGTGGTTTGGTTCGAATTAGTGCCAATGCCGATAATGCTCGTAACTTTTCACAATGTGATTCTTTGTTGATGGGAAATAATTGTGGAGCACATACATTTCCATATATCGAAAGTAAAAATTCTTCAGCAATTATTGAACACGAAGCCACAACATCTAAAATAGGGGAAGACCAAGTATTCTATTGCAACCAACGAGGCATTCCAACCGAAAAAGCGATTGCGTTAATCGTAAACGGTTTCAGTAAAGAAGTTTTGAACAAGTTGCCAATGGAATTTGCAGTGGAAGCACAGAAGTTGTTAGAAATTTCCTTAGAGGGAAGCGTCGGTTAGATTTGTTTCAAGTTTAAGGTTTCAATTTGATACCTAAGCTAAAACAAACAGAGCATGAATTTAAAAAGTATTAAATGAACAAATGTTTCAAAATTACGGATTAATAAACCTGAAACTTGAAACCTGAAACAACAATTAAAATGTTAAGTATAAAAAATCTACACGCCTCAATTGGCGATAAAGAAATATTAAGAGGCATCAACCTTCTAGTAAATGCTGGCGAAGTGCACGCAATCATGGGTCCAAATGGTGCCGGAAAAAGTACACTTGCTTCCATCATTGCAGGAAATGAAAAATACGAAGTTTCAGAAGGCGAAATCCTTTTAGAAGGTGAAGATATTTCAGAATTGGCTCCAGAAGAAAGAGCGCACAAAGGTGTTTTTCTTTCATTTCAATATCCGGTGGAAATTCCGGGAGTTTCAGTAACGAACTTCATGAAAACAGCCATCAATGAAAGCCGCAAAGCCAACGGAAAAGAAGAAATGCCAGCAAACGAAATGCTGAAATTAATTCGTGAAAAATCAGAATTATTAGAAATTGATCGCAAGTTTTTGTCACGTTCTCTAAACGAAGGTTTTTCTGGTGGAGAAAAGAAACGTAATGAGATTTTTCAAATGGCAATGCTAGAACCAAAAATAGCCATTCTTGACGAAACCGATTCAGGTTTGGATATCGATGCACTTCGCATCGTTGCCAATGGCGTTAACAAATTGAAAAACGAAAATAATGCAGTGGTTGTAATCACACATTATCAAAGATTATTAGATTATATCATTCCAGATTTTGTTCATGTATTAATGGACGGGAAAATCGTAAAATCGGGCGGAAAAGAATTGGCCTACGAGTTAGAAGAAAAAGGATACGATTGGATTAAAGCTGAATTAGAAGTTTAAAAAAGTTGTCAGTTTTCTGTTAAAAACAACAACCGACAACCGACAACCGACAACAAAAAAACATGGAATTAAAAGATAAACTTATATCCTCATTTATGGCTTTTGAAGAGCAAATCGATGTTCATTCTGAACTTCATGATGTGCGTACTTCCGCTATAAAAAACTTTGAAAACAAAGGGTTCCCTACCAAAAAAGAGGAAGCTTGGAAATATACCTCACTGAATGCAATCCTGAAAAATGATTATTCTGTGTTTCCAAAACATGAAAATACTTTAGAATTTGCAGATGTGAAAAAATATTTCCTGCACGAAATTGACACACACAAAGTCATTTTTGTAGACGGAAAATTTTCTTCTTTTTTGTCAGCAACAACTCACGAAGGATTGGATGTTTGTTTGATGTCTTCGGCGTTGAACAAACCAAAATACAAAATAGCCATTGATGAATATTTCAACAAAATAGCCAGCAAAGACGAAACGTTAACGACTTTAAATACTGCTTTTGCCAATGAAGGAGCGTATATCAACGTCCCGAAAAGTAAAGTGGTGGAGAAACCAATCGAAATTATTTATTTTTCAACAGGAGTTGAAAATGCTTTGATGTTACAACCCAGAAATTTAGTCATTGTTGGCGAAAATGCGCATGTTCAAATCATTGAAAGACATCAAAGTTTAAACGAAAATCCGGTGCTGACGAATTCGGTAACTGAGATATTTGCTCAAAAAAGAGCGATAGTTGATTACTATAAAATCCAAAACGATCTACAATCAGCAGATTTGATTGACAATACCTATATTTCTCAACAACAAGAAAGTTTTGTTTCGGTGCATACGTTTTCTTTTGGCGGAAACATCACTCGAAACAATCTGAATTTTTATCATTTTGGCGAAAGAATTGATAGCACGTTAAAAGGAATTACCATAATTGGTGACAAACAGCATGTGGATCATTTCACGTTGGTAAATCATGCAACGCCAAATTGCGAAAGCCACCAAAATTACAAAACCATTTTAGCAGGTAGTGCAACCGGAGTGTTCAACGGTAAGATTTTTGTCGAAAAAGAAGCCCAAAAAACAGATGCTTTCCAGCAAAACAATAATATTTTACTAGGCGATAAAGCAACAATTAATGCCAAACCACAATTGGAGATTTTTGCCGATGATGTGAAATGTTCCCACGGATGTACCATTGGTCAACTCGACGAAAGCGCCATGTTCTATATGCAACAACGAGGCATTCCAAAGAAAGAAGCCAAGGCATTATTGATGTACGCATTCTCTAACGAAGTCATTGAAAGCATCAAAATTCCAGAACTCAAAAAACGAATTACTATAATTATTGCCACTAAACTAGGTGTGAATTTAGGGTTTGATTTGTAGAAAATAGTTTGTCGTAAAAGAACCTATTTTATACTTGAAATAACGCCGCTCAAAAACCCGTTAAAATCAAATTCCTCACTCAATCCCATTCTTACTAAAACCAAATCTTGGCTTGGGAATATTGCCACCATTTGTCCTTGATAGCCGCTACAACGGTAAAAATCTCTTGGCACATCGGGAAAATCACCATTGGTATTGAGCCAAAAATGAGCGCCATACTTTCCGTTGGAACCGTTTGTTGGAGTTGCCACATAGTTGGACCAACTTGGGTCAAAAAGTTGTTCTCCATTCCAGTTGCCTTTGTGTAAATAGAGCAATCCAAATTTTGCCCAATCTCTCGTAGTTGCCCAGCCATAGGATGATCCCACAAAATTTCCGGCCATATCAGTTTCAATCAAAGCCGAATTCATACCGATTTTATCCAATAAACTACTGTACCAAAAATCCAAATAGTCTTGGTGGGTTTTGAATTGTTTTCGCAGAATTCCAGATAATAAATTAGTCGTTCCCGATGAATAATTCCAAGTGTTATTAGGTTTTCCAACAAATGGCTTGTTAATTTGTGATTGCGTCATGTCTTCTGCAATAAAAAGCATTTGGGTCACATCGGATATTTTACCATAATTTTCTTCCCATTCCAAACCAGAGTTCATGTGAAGCAAATCATTAATAGTGATTTTTGAACGTTCATCAGCCGCCCATTGGGCAATTGGCGCTGGTTTCATGATATTGAGTTTCCCTTGTTTTTGCAGAATTCCGAAATAGGTTGCCGTCAAACTTTTGGTCATGGACCAACCTAATATTTTGGAGTTTTTATCAAATCCATCGGCATATTTTTCGGCGATGATTTTGTCTTTATAAATCACAATCACAGCGCGAGTTCGTTTGTTTTTTTCTGCTTTTTTGTCAAAAGCATTGTCAACAACAATATTTAATTTGTCATAATCAATATTTGAAAACAGCGTGTCTTTTGGCTCTAAATTTCCAAAAGGAAAGGCTAAATTGTTTCTAGTTTTGTTTCTTTTTGGAACTTCATAAGTTTTGTTTACATCAAATTCATCATTGATTAAGGTGGCGCCTAATCCTTCACGGTAAATGGCTTTTCGAGTTTTTAATCCATAAACATTGGAAGTTACAAATCTTTGCTTATCCTCTATTTTATTGGTTGCCCAGTCTATTTTATCAATATCATTGTCGCCTTGTTGAATGGTTCCCAAACTTCTACCATCAATAAAATGCCCTGAAGCCACACTTTTTGCCGAAAATCCTGAAATTAAATCGAGTTGAGGATAAATGGATAATCGTAAATAAATCAGTAAAAAGAGAAGTAAAACACCGAAGATTTTAAGAAATTTTTTCATGTTAACAAATTTAAAGCAATTTATAAAAATAAAATCTTGTGAGCCACAAACAAATCATAAATATTCTTGAATTCATGGCATTTTACACTTCGTTTTTTCTATTTTTGTATTTAGCGTTTTTCTAAATAAAGTAATGATAGACATACAAAAAATCAGGGCTGATTTTCCAATACTTTCTCGAAAAGTCAATGGCAGACCATTAGTCTATTTTGACAACGGTGCCACTTCCCAAAAACCGCATGTAGTTATTGATGCGATATCAAAATATTACCAAGAAATTAATGCCAATATTCATCGCGGGGTGCATACATTAAGCCAATTGGCAACAGATGCTTACGAAATTTCTCGTGGTAAAATCCAAAATCATATTAATGCAAAATTTTCGTATGAAGTGATTTTTACTTCAGGAACGACTCATGCTATTAACGCTGTGGCCAATGGTTTTGCTTCACTAGTAAAAGTTGGTGATGAGGTTTTGGTTTCAGCTTTAGAGCATCATAGTAATATTGTGCCTTGGCAAATGCTTTGCGAAAGAACGGGAGCAACGTTGCGCGTTATTCCAATGAATGACAAGGGAGAATTAATTTTATCAGAATATGATGATTTACTTTCATCAAAAACAAAAATTGTTACCGTAAATCATATATCCAATGCTTTGGGAACTATTAACCCAATCAAATACATGATTGATAAAGCGCATGAAGTTGGCGCTGCAATTTTGATTGACGGCGCACAAGCGGTTCCTCATTTAAAGCCCGATGTCCAGGATTTGGATTGTGATTTTTATGTGTTTTCTGGACATAAAATTTGCGGACCAACAGGAGTTGGAATTCTATATGGAAAAGAAGAATGGCTTCGCAAATTACCGCCCTATCAAGGTGGAGGCGAAATGATAGCCACGGTTTCGTTTGAGAAAACTACGTATGCTGATTTGCCTCATAAATTTGAAGCCGGAACACCAAACATTGAAGCCGGAATAGTACTTGGAACAGCCATTGATTATCTAAATGAAATAGGTTTTGAAAACATTGCGCAATATGAACATGAATTGCTAGAATATGCGACAGATAAATTGTTACAAATAGAAGGATTAAAAATTTTCGGTACCGCAAGAGAAAAAACTTCCGTAATTTCGTTTAATATTGATGGAATTCATCCTTATGACATTGGCACGATTATAGATAAATTAGGCATTGCAGTAAGAACTGGACATCATTGTGCACAACCAATTATGGATTTTTATAAAATCCCAGGAACTATAAGAGCAAGTTTCGCGTTTTATAATACTAAGGAAGAAATAGATTTAATGATTGAAGCGGTTAAAAAAGCAAAAATGATGTTATCTTAAAAATAAAAAAATGAAAGCAATCTCATTGATTTTACTAACCATTTTCCTTGGAAAAAGTTGTACTTCCCAAGTGCAAAATGACATAAAAAAAACCACCATTCAATATACTGCCTCGACACGTGGTTTTTTTCAAAAAATAGTTGTAGCCAATCAAAAAGCAATCATCTCTAGAGACAGAAATGGCAAAGAAGCCCCAAAAGAAATAACAATTTCAGATGCTGATTGGAAAGAACTAGTAGCTGCTTTCGAAAAAATAAATTTAGAGGCATTACCGAATTTAAAAGACCCAACACAAAAACGATTTTATGATGGAGCGGCCATTGCTCATTTGAAAGTTAGTTATCAAGATAAAAATTATGAAACTAAAGATTTTGATAACGGATTTCCGCCGCAGGAAATAGAAAAACTAGTCAATAAAATTGTTTCATTAGCCAAAGAAGAGTAACACGGAAATAAATTAACTAAAATGACAATAGAACAAATACAACACGACATAGTTGATGAATTTTCGATGTTTGACGATTGGATGGAGCGCTACGAATACATCATTGAACTTGGAAAAGGATTGCCAATTATAAAAGAACAATACAAAACCGAAGACAATATCATCAAAGGCTGCCAGTCGAAAGTTTGGGTTCATGGAGAACAAAATGAAGATAAAATAGTTTTCACTGCCGATAGTGATGCCATTTTAACCAAAGGAATAATTGCCATTTTAATTCGTTCATTTTCCAATCAAAAAGCAGCAGATATTTTGGAAGCTAATACGGATTTTATAGATGAAATTGGACTAAAAGAACATTTATCGCCAACACGTGCCAATGGTTTAGTTTCTATGATAAAACAAATAAAAATGTATGCTTTGGCATTTAATGCTAAAAATTAGAATAAAATAACAAACTTCAGCAGAGATGCTGACACGAGCGCAGCGAACTGACGCAGTAAAATAAATTCAGCTTAAATGGAAGAATTCAAAGACGAAATTAACTTAGGAGAAAATGTGGTAAAAACCTTAAAAGGAATTTACGATCCAGAAATTCCAGTAGATATTTACGAACTTGGTTTAATCTACGATGTGATGATTAACGAAGACAACGATGTAAAAGTTTTGATGACCTTAACTTCGCCTAATTGCCCTGTGGCAGAAACATTACCTCGCGAAGTAGAAGAAAAAATCCAAAAAATAGACACGGTAAAATCTTGTGAAGTGGAAATCACTTTTGACCCACCATGGAGCAAAGACTTGATGAGCGAAGAAGCAAAATTAGAGCTTGGCATGTTATAAAATGCAAGATGAAATTGTAAATAAAGTTGCTAATTCTGCACTCGAAGTTTTCGATTTGGAAGATTATTATCCAATGGGTATTCGAACACAAATTGATATTTCACAATGGTTAATTGAAGGTTTTCTGCTCAAAGAAAAAGACTTTCGCGAAGCATTGAAAAACTATGATTGGGCACAATTTCAAAATCACTTTGTGGCTATTCATTGTTCTACGGATGCCATTATTCCGGCTTGGGCAACCATTTTAGTTACAACATATATTTCCACTTTTGCAAAAAAAGTAGTTTTAGGAAATCTCAATGATTTAGAAACTGCATTATTCCAAGAAATTTTACCAACATTAGATTACTCAAAATACCAAGACAAATCAGTTATCTTAAAAGGCTGTTCTAAAAAACCGGTTCCCGAAAGTGCTTACATTATGGCAGTTCAAAAACTGCAGCCTTTTGCCAAGAGCATAATGTATGGTGAAGCCTGTTCAGCAGTTCCGCTTTATAAAAAGAGCAAATAGCCAATCTAGTTTTTTGTAAAAATAAAATTCTAAATTTTATTACCTAAACGCCTGTTCTAAATCAGCTAATAAGTCATCTATATCTTCAACACCTGTGCTTAGTCTAACCAAGTCATCAGTAATTCCTATTTCTTTTCGTTTGTCTTCAGGTATAGAAGCATGTGTCATTAGCGCCGGATGATTAGCCAAACTCTCAACACCACCAAGAGATTCTGCTAAAGTGAAAACTTTTAATTTTTCTAAAAAAGATACAGCATCCCCTTTTTTTCCTGATTTGAATGTGAAAGAAACCATACCTCCAAAACCGCTCATTTGTTTTTTGGCAACTTCGTGATAAGGATGATCAGGTAATCCCGGATAATATACTTTTTCTACTTCGGGATGATTGCTTAAAAAAGCAGCGACTTTTTCTCCGTTTTCACAATGTCTTTGCACCCGCAAATGCAAGGTTTTAATTCCACGCAAAACTAAGAAACTATCCATTGGGCCTAAAGTTCCTCCTGTAGCAAACATTTGAAAATGCAATTGATCACCAAGAGCGACATCTTTAATGACTAATGCTCCAGCAATGACATCACTATGTCCTCCAAGATACTTTGTGGCAGAATGCATTACGATATCAGCGCCTAAATCTAATGGTTTTTGCAAATAAGGCGTAGCAAAAGTATTGTCTACTGCAAAAAGAATGTTGTGTTTTTTAGTGAGCTTAGCAATTTCAGCAATATCTGCTAATTTCATTAATGGATTGGTTGGTGTTTCTACCCAAACCAATTTGGTATTTTCATTAATCAAAGATTGGAACTTCTCCATATCATTCATATCCACAAAATGAAACTTAATGCCACTATCTTTATAAATTCTAGTGAATAAACGATAAGTTCCACCATATAAATCATCCATCGCTATGATTTCATCACCTGCTTTAAAAGAACGTAACAAGCAATCGGTTGCAGCTAATCCTGAAGAAAAAGCCAAACCACGAGCGCCATTTTCTATGCTCGCCAAAGCATCTTCCAGCGCTTGACGCGTTGGGTTGGCAGCACGAGAATATTCATATTCGCCTACAGGTTTTCCTGGTGAAACTTGGGCATAGGTTGAGGTTAAAAATACCGGAGGCATAACAGCTCCAGTAACTTCTTCATGGTGTTGATTGCCATGTATAACTTTGGTATTGAATTTCATTTGTATGAATGTTTTTGGCAAAGATATTTTAAAAATTAAGATGACAATAATCCTTTGACGGAAGATTAGTAGTCATAAAAAGTTTTACTTTTGTAAAAAGAAATTTATGACCAATAAAATATACTATCTCGCCTCTTGTGATACTTGTAGAAAAATCATAAAATCATTGCCAAAAAGTGTCGATTTAGTTTATCATGATATAAAACAAGACCCAATAACCGCAAGTGAATTGGAATACATGCAGACACTTTCTGGAAGTTACGAAGCTCTTTTTAGTAGAAAAGCACAACTCTATAAATCGCTGGATTTAAAAAATAAATCGTTGACCGAAGAAGACTATAAAAAATATATTTTAGAACATTATACTTTTTTGAGTCGCCCGGTTTTTATTATTAATAATAAAATTTACATCGGAAATTCGCAACAAAATATGTTGCAAGTATTGAAAGTGTTGGAAAATGTCTAGAAGAACTTTAGCACTTTTTGCGGCAACATTAGTTTCTATAATTTATGGTGTAACCTTTACTATTGCCAAAGATGTAATGCCAAAATTCGTTCTCCCATTTGGATTTATCACGATGCGTGTAGGAGGTTCAGTAATTCTATTTTGGTTGGTTGCTATTTTCGGACCTAAAGAAAAAATTGAAATTGGAGATTTTCCCCGAATTATTGCCGCCGCCTTCTTTGGTGTGGCATTAAACATGCTTTCTTTTTTTAAAGGGTTGAGTTATACTTCTCCAATAATGGGAGCCGTTTTAATGGTAACCACACCCATGATTGTATTAGTTCTTTCAGCATTCATAATAAAAGAACGCATGAAAAAACGAATAGTTTTTGGTCTGCTTTTGGGATTGGCAGGAACCATAACTTTAATTCTCTACGGAAAATCGGTCGCCAATGCTCCTAACGCTTCTTTAGGTAATTTATTGGTTTTTACCAATGCTTTTTCATATGGTATTTACTTAGTAATCGTTAAGAAATTAATGGATAAATACAATGCATTTACTTTTGTAAAATGGATTTATACCTTCGGATTTATAATGGTTTTACCTTTCGGATGGAATGAATTTCAGGCTATTCAATGGGCTATTATTCCAATGGACATTTTATGGAAAATTGGATTTGTAGTGGTTTTTTCTACTTTTATTACCTATTTATTCAATTTACTTTCCATGCGGGAATTATCCCCAACCACAATTGCAGTTTTTGTTTATTTGCAACCTTTTTTCGCAACCGTTTTTGCAATGGGTTTAGGAAAAGATGAATTGACATGGGTTAAAATAATTTCGGCAGTTTTAATTTTTACAGGAGTTTATTTGGTTACTAAAAAAACGAGTAAAAAGGGAACAGTAATTAGCGATTAGCTTTGAAAATCAGAATAACAAATCACTTTTTACGAATCACTAATCACTATTTCATATATTTGATGTCAATAAAACACACGAATGATACAATCCATGACGGGTTTTGGTAAAGCCACTTTGCAATTACCAGCCAAAAAAATTACTGTAGAAATAAAATCGTTGAACTCCAAAGGGTTGGATTTAAATACCCGAATGCCTTCTGTTTTTCGTGAAATGGAATTGGGTTTACGCAACCAGCTTTCTCAACGACTAGAACGCGGAAAAATAGATTTTTCATTGTATGTTGAAATTACTGGTGAAGAAACTTCATCAAAAATCAATGTGCCGATTGTCAGAGGTTATATCAACCAGATGAAAGCCGTAATTCCGAATGCTGATGAAACAGAATTGATGAAAATGGCTATCAGAATGCCAGATGCATTAAAAACAGAGCGAGACGAAATTGATGAAAACGAGTGGAAAAAAATTCAGACCGTCATTGATGAAGCTCTAGAAAATATTGCACAATTCAGAAAAGATGAAGGCGTTTCTTTGGAAAAAGAATTTTTACATCGTATCGCTAATATCATGACATTAATGAATAAGGCGGTTTCATATGATGCTGAACGAGTAGCAACAGTAAAAATCAGATTGAGAACGGCTTTGGATGAATTAAAAGAGAATGTAGATGAAAACCGTTTTGAACAAGAGTTGATTTTTTATCTTGAGAAATACGATATTACCGAAGAGAAAGTTCGTTTGGAAAATCATTTAAATTATTTCATAGAAACCCTTGCCGGAACAGAAGCTAACGGAAGAAAACTCGGTTTCATCACTCAAGAAATGGGAAGAGAAATCAATACTATGGGCTCCAAATCCAATCATTCCGAAATGCAGAAACTGGTTGTAATGATGAAGGATGAATTGGAGAAAATCAAAGAACAGGTTTTGAATGTTCTTTAAAGAGAATAGAGAAAAGAATAAATAAAATAGACAACACATCTTCAGATACTGAAATTAATTCAGCATAAAATGAATAAAGGAAAATTATTAGTATTCTCAGCACCATCAGGTTCAGGGAAAACAACTATAGTAAGATATTTATTGGCTCAGCCCGAATTGAATTTGGAATTCTCTATTTCGGCAGCAACTCGGGAGCCAAGAGGAGAAGAAGAGCATGGGAAAGATTATTATTTTATGTCGATTGCCGATTTCAAAAAACACATCAAAGCAGAGGATTTCATTGAATGGGAAGAGGTATATCGCGATAATTTTTATGGCACCTTGAAAAGTGAAGTTGAACGTATTTGGGCCAAAGGCAAAAACGTAATTTTTGATATCGATGTGGCTGGTGGATTGCGAATCAAACATAAATTTCCAGAAGAAACACTGGCCGTTTTTGTAAAACCACCAAGTGTAGATGAATTAAAACGCCGTTTAAAAGAACGTTCTACAGAAACCGACGAAAAAATCAATATGCGTATTGCCAAAGCACACGTAGAACTAGCCACAGCGCCACAGTTTGATACCATTATTAAGAATTATGATTTGGATGTAGCGAAGGCTGAAGCTTATGAATTGGTAAAAGAGTTTGTTAAAAGTTAGTATTAAGAATTAAGTATAAAGTATTAAGACTAATGAAAATCGGTTTATATTTCGGAACCTTCAACCCAATTCACGTAGGGCATTTGATTATTGCTAATCATTTGGCGGAACATTCTGATTTGGAGCAAATTTGGATGGTCGTAACACCACATAATCCACTCAAAGAAAAAAATACTTTGCTTGATGATTACCAGCGATTGCATTTGGTTCACTTGGCAACAGAAGAGTATCCAAAAATAAAACCTTCTGACATTGAGTTCAAATTGCCTCAACCTAATTATACGGTAAATACATTAGCTCACTTGATGGAAAAATATCCTCAACATGCCTTTTCGTTAATCATGGGCGAAGACAACTTAAAATCGTTACATAAGTGGAAAAACTACGACTACATTTTGCAGCATCACGATATTTATGTTTATCCAAGAGTTTCAGTTGGAGAAGATAATTCAGAGTTTAAAAATCATCCTCGCATACATAAAATAGATGCTCCAATAGTTGAAATATCGTCCACTTTTATTCGTGAAAACATTAAAAATAAAAAAAATATTAGACCCTTATTGCCTTACAATGTATGGGAATATGTAGATCATAATAATTTCTACAAGAAATAAGTTAACATTACTTTACCACTCGTTCCATAAAGTGTTTTGTAACTTTGTATTCTAAAACAAATTTGCCATGTTAAACTTTGAATTATACAATCCTACCAACTATGTTTTTGGGAAAGGACAAACAGAAAAATTATCAAAATTAGTTCCTGCTCGTGCAAAAATTCTTTTGGCATACGGTGGAGGAAGCATTTTTAAAAATGGTGTTTATGACCAAGTTAAAGCGGCCCTAGCAGGTTTTGAAATAGTTGAGTTTGGTGGCATTGAACCTAATCCAAGGTTTGAAACTTTGATGAAAGCGGTCGAAATTGTAAAATCTGAAAACATTACATTCATACTTGCTGTTGGTGGAGGAAGTGTAATTGATGGTGTAAAATTTATTTCTGGCGCAGTACATTTTGAAGGTAATCCTATAGATATTTTAAAAAACAGAGTTTTATTTACAGATATCACTAAAGTCATCCCGTTTGGAACGGTTTTAACTTTACCGGCAACAGGTTCAGAAATGAATTCTGGTTCGGTAGTTACTATAGAAGCAACTCAGGAAAAACTAGTACTTGGCGGTAGTGCATTATTTCCAAAGTTTTCCATTTGTGATCCAAATGTGATTGCCTCGCTACCAAAAAGACAAATTCAAAATGGCGTGGTTGATGCATTTACTCATGTGATGGAACAGTATTTAACCTACCCACATGATGCACTTTTACAAGACAGAATAGCCGAAAGTATTTTGCAAACTTTAACAGAAATAGGACCAAGTGTTGTTGAAAATCCAACCGATTATAAATTGGCCTCCAATTTTATGTGGTGCGCTACTATGGCGCTAAATGGATTAATTCAAAAAGGTGTTCCTTCAGATTGGGCAACACACATGATAGGTCATGAATTGACTGCTTTATATGAAATAGATCATGCTAGAACGTTAGCAATTATTGGTCCAAACTTGTATAGAGTTTTATTTGAAACTAAAAAAGATAAACTAGCCCAATATGGTGAAAGAGTTTGGCAAATTACTGGAAACTCTATCGAAGAGAAAGCAGAAAAAGCAATTCAAAAAACGGTTGATTTTCTTCACAAAATGGGAATGAAAACAAAACTTTCTGAAAATACAGACAACTACCAAAACACAGCAGCTTTTATTGTAAATCGTTTTACAGAAAGAGGTTGGAAAGCACTAGGCGAAAAACAAAATGTTACGTTGGATAAAGTAAAAGAGATAGTTGAAATGA
>NZ_JBMOGV010000008.1:0-43782 GCF_049318185.1 Flavobacterium sp.
GCCATTTGGGACGAAGACAACAGTAAATGGAGGTTTTCGGTCCTAGATATTGTTGCAGTGCTCACTAATCAAGACGATTACAACAAAACAAGAAACTATTGGAAATACCTAAAAGCCAAATTAAAAAAAGAAAACAATCAGGTGGTTAGTGCTACTACCCAACTGAAACTTTTCGCTGCAGATGGTAAAAAATACAACACTGATGTCTTAGATTATAACGGCATTATAGCTCTAGGCAAAACGTTTCCGGGCACTAAGGCAAATCGTTTTATAGAATGGTTTACCTACAGCGATGAAACTATTGATGGCAAAAGCAAATCAAAAGCGTATGCCTTATTTGAAAGTTCATTTATAGAAAATATAGAAATAGGAACTACAAAAAGCTTGCAACAAATTCATGGTTATTTATTTGGTGGTCTTTATGATTTTGCAGGGCAAATTCGCAATAAAAACATTTCAAAAGGGGGTTTTCAATTTGCAATGGCACAGTTTCTTCCAGCATCTTTAAAGCAAATTGAAGAGCTGCCAAAAAACACATTTGAAGAAATTGCCAACGCCTATGTAGAGATGAACATTGCGCATCCTTTTATGGAAGGTAATGGAAGAAGTACAAGAATATGGCTAGATTTAATTCTCAAAAAGCAACTAAACCAATGTGTAGATTGGAGCAAAATCACCAAAAATGAATATCATCAAGCAATGATAAAAAGTGTTGTAGATAGCAATGAAATAATAAATTTACTCGAAAAAGCTTTAACAAATGAAATCAGTAGTCGCGAAATGTATATGAAAGGGATTGATTATTCTTATTATTACGAAGAAAATTAACACCCAAAAAATATCAAATAGCGCTGTTCAAGAAGTTAGGGACTACAACTAAAAAGCTAAGTTTAGGAATAGGGAAATACTAGTTAACTTTTAAACCGTAAACCCTGAATTTATTTAAGGGTAAACTTTTAAACTTCTAAACTAAAGTTTATCTTTGCCCCTTTAATTTGAAACACTCGTAATGAACAAACTATTAATAGTAGGAACCGTCGCTTTTGATGCTATCGAAACGCCTTTTGGAAAAACAGATAAAATCCTTGGCGGTGCGGGAACATTTATTGGTCTTTCGGCTTCTCATTTTAAATTGCAATCGGCTATTGTTTCGGTAGTGGGTGATGATTTTCCACAAGAGTATTTGGATTTATTAACCGCAAGAAATATTGATATTTCAGGGTTAGAAATCGTAAAAGGCGGAAAAACCTTCTTTTGGAGTGGTCGTTACCACAATGATATGAACTCAAGAGATACGTTGGCTACAGAGTTAAATGTTTTAGCCGATTTCAATCCAATCGTACCAGAAAATTATAAAAATGCCGATGTAGTGATGTTAGGCAACTTACACCCTATTGTGCAAACCGGTGTTTTAAATCAAATGACTCAGAAACCTAAACTAGTAGTTTTAGACACTATGAACTTTTGGATGGATTGTGCCTTACCAGAGTTATTAGACGTTATCAAACGCGTAGATGTAATCACCATTAACGACGAAGAAGCGCGCCAATTGTCTGGAGAATATTCTTTGGTGAAAGCGGCAGCTAAAATCCACACGATGGGACCAAAATATGTAGTGATTAAAAAAGGAGAACACGGAGCCTTAATTTTCTATAACGAACATATTTTCTTCGCGCCAGCATTACCGTTGGCCGATGTGTTTGACCCAACAGGAGCAGGTGATACTTTTGCAGGAGGATTTGCAGGATTCATCACTCAACAAGGAGACATCTCCTTTGAAACGATGAAAACCGCTATAATTCAAGGGTCCAACTTGGCCTCTTTCTGTGTAGAAAAATTCGGGACAGAACGCATGTTAACAGTAACTGAAGCCGAAGTTAAAAATCGCTTGAAACAATTCAAAGCTTTAACACAATTTGAAATAGAATTACAATAAATTTATGCCTCGAAATTTTCGGGGCATTTTTTATTTAAAATAAAATAATAGAAACAAAAGCTGAAACTAATTCAGCTCAAGCAATATAACTACTATCATGAGTGACGCCATTAAACACGAATGTGGAATTGCCCTTTTACGATTAAAAAAACCATTAGAATTTTATAAAGAAAAATATGGTTCGGCTTTTTATGGGATACAAAAAATGTATCTCTTAATGGAAAAGCAGCACAACCGTGGCCAAGATGGAGCAGGATTTGCCTCTATAAAACTAGATGTTGACCCTGGCGAAAGATACATTAGCAGAGTTCGTTCCAATAATGCGCAACCTATTCAAGATGTTTTTGCTCAAATCAATGAACGAATCAATGCTGAATTAACTTCTCATCCAGAATATCAAGACAATGTGAGCTTACAAAAAGCAAACATTCCCTATATAGGCGAATTGTTTTTAGGCCATGTTCGATACGGAACTTTTGGGAAAAACAGTATCGAAAGTGTGCATCCTTTTCTGCGTCAAAACAATTGGATGCATCGAAATCTGATATTAGCGGGGAATTTTAACATGACTAATGTAACGGAGCTTTTTAACAGTTTAATCGAATTAGGTCAGCATCCAAAAGAAATGGCAGATACCGTAACTGTAATGGAAAAAATAGGCCATTTTCTAGATGATGAAGTTACTGATTTGTACTTAGAATGTAAAAACAACGGGTTGACAAAAAGAGAGGCTTCTCCAATTATTGCCGAAAAACTTGCTATTGCAAAAATATTAAAACGCGCTTCAAAAGGTTGGGATGGTGGCTATGCTATGGCAGGATTATTGGGTCATGGTGATGCGTTTGTGTTTCGTGATCCAGCTGGAATTCGTCCTGCTTATTTTTATGAGGATGATGAAATTGTAGTAGTGGCTTCAGAAAGACCTGTAATACAAACGGTTTTCAATGTTCCTTTTGAAAAAGTAGAAGAATTACTCCCTGGAAATGCATTGATTATTAAGAAAAACGGCAGCGTTTCTCAACAAGAAATCATCACACCAACGGTGAAAAAAGCCTGTTCCTTTGAGCGTATCTACTTTTCTCGCGGTAGTGATGCCGAAATTTATCAAGAAAGAAAAGAATTGGGAAAATTAATTTTACCAGCCGTTCTTGAAGCCATTGAAAATGATACAGATAATACTGTTTTCTCTTTTATTCCCAATACTGCTGAAACTTCTTTTTATGGAATGGTTGAAGCGGCAAATGATTTTCTTAATCAAAGAAAAAATCAATTTATACTCAACAATAGAAAAGTATTAACCAAAGAAAAGTTAGAAGAAATACTTTCGGTAAAAATCAGAACCGAAAAAATAGCCATTAAAGACGCCAAACTTAGAACTTTCATAACCGAAGATAGTAGTCGGGATGATTTAGTGGCACACGTTTATGATGTGACCTATGGTGTAATTAAACCAACCGATAACTTAGTAATCATTGATGACAGTATTGTTAGAGGAACTACTTTAAAGAAAAGTATTCTTAAAATGATGGGTAGATTAAATCCTAAACGCATTGTTGTAGTTTCATCGGCGCCACAAATTCGTTATCCTGATTGTTATGGAATCGACATGGCAAAATTGGAAGGTTTAATCGCTTTTCAAGCAGCAATTGAATTGTTAAAAGAAAGAAACCAATATCATATTGTTGATGATGTGTATAAAAAATGTAAATCTCAGGAAAACCTAAAAGATGCAGAAGTATTAAACTTTGTAACCGAAATTTACGCTCCTTTTTCGGATACCGAAATTTCTAATAAAATTGCTGACCTATTGCATCCAGAAGACATTAAAGCTGAAGTAAAAATTATTTTCCAAACCGTAGAAAATCTTCATATAGCTTGTCCAAAAAACCTTGGAGATTGGTACTTCACTGGTGATTATCCAACGCCTGGTGGAAATAGAGTTGTAAATAAAGCTTTCATGAACTTTTACGAAGGAAAAGATGCTCGTGCCTATTAACTTTTTTAATGCATTTAATCGATTTTTAATGCCGTTCATCCGAAAAGTTTGTCTTCGAAATAGTAAACTTATTACATTTGCATCACCATAGCATTAGTAGGTTAAGTTTATGGTAGATTTGGGGCAAAAAAGGTGAAAAGAAATTTTCGCCTTTTTTATTTATAGTAATTAAAAAAATCTGTAAAAAGTACTTTCCCCCAACATTTCCTGATCATTCCAATCTATTTTGTATGTAAATTAAGGCCTATTCAATTGATGTGAATAGTTATAATTACAGTGCATTTAGTACATTAAATCAAAAATAAATTCCGACAGTTAATTTCAACTTATCAAAAATAAAAAACCGATTGCTCTCACAATCGGTCTTACAATGATAAAATAATTTGAGATTATTTTTCTAGAGCATAAAGTCTGGCTACTTCTGTCCAATTAATAACATTAAAAAAAGCTTCAATATAATCTGGACGACGATTTTGATAATGCAAATAATAAGCATGTTCCCAAACATCCATGCCTAAAATTGGAAAGCCATCGCATCCTGCATCTGGCATTAATGGATTGTCTTGATTTGGTGTTGAGCACACTGCTACTTTTCCGTCTTTGTGAACACATAACCAAGCCCACCCTGAACCAAAACGAGTAGCTCCAGCTTTAGCAAATTGTGCTTTGAACTCTTCAAATGTTCCAAAAGCAGCTTCAATTGCGTCTGCTAATTCACCAGTTGGTTTTCCACCACCATTAGGAGACATTACTTTCCAAAACAAGTTGTGATTGTAAAAACCACCGCCATTATTTCTAACAGCCATGTTTTTCATATCTAAATTAATTAAAATGTTTTCAATTGTTTTTCCCTCCATATCTGTTCCTGCTATAGCAGCATTAAGATTGGTTGTATAAGCATTATGATGTTTTGAATGGTGAATTTCCATTGTTTTGGAATCAATATGCGGTTCTAATGCATCATATGCATAGGGTAATTGTGGTAATTCAAAAGCCATGATATTTTTATTTTAGTTACTATTAAATTGAATTCAAATTTATACATTTAACTTTGTAAAAAGAAATACTATTTTTATAAAATTTCATAAAAAAAACATTGCTAAACTAAATGAGTTTCAATATTCAACCAATTGATTTAAAAAACGAAACAATTCAGTTAATTCCTCTTCAAAAAATTGATTTTGAAGAATTATATAAAGTGGCCTCAGACCCTTTGGTTTGGGAACAACATCCAAACAAATTACGCTATCAAAAAAATGTTTTTCATAATTATTTTGAAGGCGCATTGCTATCAAAAGGTGCCTTTATAATTCGTGAAAACAAGACTAATGAAGTTATAGGCAGTAGCCGTTATTATGATTTTAATGAAAAAGAAAACTCTATTTTGATTGGCTATACTTTTATCGGAAGAAAATTTTGGGGCAAAGGGTATAACCCCGCTATAAAAAAACTAATGCTCGATTATGCCTTTCAATTTGTAGACAAAGTATATTTTCACGTTGGCGCATTAAATATTCGTTCGCAAAAAGCCATTGAAAAAATAGGCGCTGTGAAAGTAGCTGAAGTTGAAGTTGAATATTATGGCGAAGCCAGCAAAATGAATTTTGTTTATCTAATAATTAAAAACTAATGCAAAAACCCGCTTTTTCTATATATGATGCTTCCGCCGGTTCTGGGAAAACCTATACTTTGGTAAAAGAATATTTAAAGATTATTCTATTATCCAAAAAACCAGATGCTTACCGAAACATCCTTGCTATTACATTTACCAACAAAGCGGTACATGAAATGAAAAGTCGCGTAGTAGGAAATCTATCAGAATTCGCGAAAGAAAACCCCTCTGAAAAAGCTTTACAAATGATGCAGAAGATTCAGGCAGAAACGGGATTGAGTTTGCAAAGCATTACTGAAAAAGCAAAAAGTATTATCAAAAACTTAATCCATAATTATGCCTCTTTTGATATTTCTACTATAGATAAGTTTACCCACAAAGTCATTCGAGCTTTTGCTCTTGATTTAGGATTGCCAATAACTTTTGATGTTTCCCTCGACTCAGAAAACCTTTTAGCAGAAGCCGTTGATGCTATCATTTCAGAAGCAGGAAATGATGAAACCTTAACCAAATTGCTGATAGATTTCACTATGGAAAAAACCGATGATGATAAATCTTGGGACATTTCTAGAGAAATTATGGAAACCGGTAAATTGATATTAAATGAAAATAATCGCGAAGAAATAACCCATTTCAACAATAAAACCATTGCAGATTTTGTTGAAATCAAAAATAAAATAGTAGCACATACTTTAGAATTGAAATCAAACAGTGTTGAATTGGCAAATTTGGCATTGAAATTAATAGAAAACAAAGGCATTGAGTTTGATTCTTTTTATTCAAGTTACATTCCAAAACATTTTTTAAAATTATCAAAAGGAGAAGTTGTAAAACATGTAGGGCATTATAAATATCTTGAGGAAAGCGAAGGGAAAAGATATTCCGCAAAAACACCTCAAAACCAAAAAGAAAGTATAGATGAAATTGCCCATGAACTTTTAGATATATTAATTCAAATCAACGAAATTGCTGAAAAACACTTATTTTATAATGCTTTCCTAAAAAACATTACCCCGCTTTCATTATTAAATACATTGAATATTGAATTAAAAAAAATTCAAGAAGAACAAGGAATTTTATCCATTACACAATTTAATAAATTAATAAACGAGCAAATACAAAACCAACCAGCGCCTTTTATTTATGAACGTTTAGGGGAAAAATACCGAAATTTTTTCATTGATGAATTTCAAGATACCTCCGAAATGCAATGGCAAAACCTCATCCCTTTAATTGACAATGCCCTTTCTAGCGAAGACTTGAATGGAGATAGAGGTTCGTTAATGATTGTTGGCGACCCAAAGCAATCCATTTATCGATGGCGTGGCGGAAAAGCAGAGCAATTTATAGCTTTGAGCAAAGGTGAAAACCCATTTGTTAATCCAGACTTCCAACAATTTTCATTAGAAAGAAATTATAGAAGTTATACTGAAATTATTGATTTTAACAATCAATTATTTGGGTTTTTATCCCACGAATTTTTGAATGAAGATTATAAAGATTTATACCAAAATCATAGCAAACAAGAAACTAATGATAAAAAAGGGGGCTATGTAAACATTACTTTTTTGCCAAAAATTGATAAAAGCGAAAGTAAAGACGAAAGTTATGAAGAAGAAAATTTAGATAAAATCGAACAATATTTAGAAGCAACTCTTCAAACTATTGAAAAGGTAAAATCAAATGGTTTTTCTAATAAAGATATTGTCATTCTAACGCGGAATAAAAAACCAGGAACTGCCATTGCCAATTTTTTGACAGAAAAAGGAATTCCAATTTTATCTTCCGAAAGCTTATTACTTGGTTCTTCATCCGAAGTAAAGTTTATCGTTCATTTTTTACACTACTTGAAAAATAAAAATGATCTAGAAGCTAAGGCAAATTTTTTATATTATTTGGCACAAAATCAAATTGGGAAAATAGAAATTCACGATTTCATTTTGCAAGGAATGGAACAAAAAACAGAATCCGATTTTCAACAATGGTTGTTGCAATTTGATATTGAAATTTCGTTTACTACTATTCGCAAAAAATCGCTTTATGAAGCAGTAGAATTAATTATTTCTAAAGCTATTGCTATTGAAAAAAGAAACGCCTATTTGCAATATTTTCTAGATATTATTTTGGAACGCGATTTAAAAACTCAGGCAGGTGTTTCAGATTTTTTAAACTATTGGGAAATGCAAAAAGAAAAACTAAGTATTCCCTCGCCCGAAGGCAATGATGCCATAAGGATTATGACCATTCATAAATCCAAAGGATTGGAATTCCCAGTGGTAATTTTCCCTTTTGCCGAAGAAGATTATTCCAGAAATAAAGGAGATAAAATCTGGGTAAATGCCGATGAAGAGCTTTTGGGTTTACCTAAAGCATTGGTGTCAAAAAATAAAGAAGTAGAAAATTATGGTGAAACAGCATCTGCAATTCTTCAACAAAAAATTCAAGAAGATTTACTAGATAATAGTAATGTTTTATATGTAGCATTAACTAGAGCCGAAGAACAATTGTATATTATTTCTAGAATGCAAAAGCAAAATGACAAAGGAATTTTTCCTAATAACATGGCATCGCTTTTTATCAAATTTTTGATTAATAGGAACTTATACGAGGAAAACAAACTTGTGTATGCATTTGGCTCGGATGAAAAATTATCTTACCATAAATTGATAGTTGATGATACAAAATTAATTCCGCAACTAAAAGAAACTTTAAACCCAAAGCACATCAAAATAGCGCAGCGAGAAAGCTTAATGTGGAATACCAAACAACAAAAAGCTATTGAATACGGGAATATTATTCACGAAATTTTGTCGTTTGTTAAAACTGAAAATGACATTGATTTGGCTCTGATCAAAGCTTTAGAAAATGGATTAATCACTTCGTCTGAAAAAGAAATTGTTCAAAAAACTATCAAAGAAATAATCAATCACAAAGATTTAACCGATTTTTTTGAAGAGGGAAGCGTAATCTTAAACGAGAAAACCATTATCCAAAAAGAAGGCAATTTGGTAAAACCTGATAGAATGGTTGTAATAAAAAATAAAGAAATCTATCTTTTGGATTATAAAACTGGTTCGCATCAAGCTAAATATCAAGTACAACTAGAAAATTATCAAAACGCTATAGAAAAAATGGGTTTCAAAGTGACTAAAAAAGCTTTAGTTTACATTGGGGAAACTTTGGAAGTGGTAAATTTGTAAGCAAAACAAACTTTAAATTAAAGATGTACGGAAAACTTCATCAACACCTGCAAAACGAATTAAACACCATTGAGGAAAATGGTTTGTATAAAAAAGAACGCATTATCACTTCGCCACAAGGAGCAGAAATAGTTGTAAATGGTAAAACAGTGCTGAATTTTTGTGGTAATAATTATTTAGGGCTATCATCACACCCTGAAGTTATTCAAGCCGCTAAAGATGCTTTAGATTCGCATGGTTTTGGAATGTCTTCAGTTCGTTTTATTTGTGGCACTCAAGATATTCACAAAACATTAGAAAAAAAGATAGCTGATTTTTATGGAACTGAAGATACCATTTTATATGCAGCAGCTTTTGATGCCAATGGTGGTGTTTTTGAACCTTTATTAGGCGAAGAAGATTGTATTATTTCCGATAGTTTAAACCATGCTTCTATTATTGATGGTGTTAGATTATGTAAAGCGGCGCGCTATCGTTATGAAAATTCCAATATGGAGGATTTGGAAAACCAATTAAAAATAGCAGTAGAGGCTGGACATCGTTTCAAGTTGATTGTAACCGATGGTGTTTTCTCTATGGATGGAATAGTAGCACCATTGGATAAAATATGTGATTTAGCAGATATGTATGATGCATTAGTCATGGTAGATGAATGTCATGCCGCTGGTTTTATTGGCGCCACGGGCAAAGGCACACTTGAAGCCAAAGGTGTAATGGGAAGAGTTGACATCATAACAGGAACTTTAGGAAAAGCACTCGGCGGTGCTATGGGCGGCTATACCACTGCCAAAAAAGAAATTATTGAAATTTTGCGCCAACGATCAAGACCCTATTTGTTTTCTAATTCTTTAGCTCCAGCTATTGTTGGCGCGTCTATCAAAGTGTTTGAACTTTTAGAAAATGACACCACACTAAGAGACAAACTAGAATGGAATACCAATTACTTTAAAGATGGTTTGCGCAAAGCAGGTTTGAATTTTATAGATGGAGATTCTGCAATTGTTCCAGTAATGCTTTATGATGCAAAATTATCTCAGATTATGGCAGAGGAATTACTTAAAAAAAACATATATGTAATAGGTTTCTTTTTCCCAGTAGTGCCAAAAAATAAAGCTAGAATTAGAGTTCAATTATCAGCAGCCCACACAAAAGAACATCTTGACGAAGCTATTATTGCATTTTCTGAAGTAGCAAAAGAGCTAAATATCATATAATTAGCTATATTTTAACGAAATATTTTGTTATTATAGTATTACGCATTACTTTTGTGCCATTATAAAATTTATAATCTAATCAAATTAAAGTATGAAACATCTTAACAAATTATTCGTTGCTATGGTTATGTTAGCAGGTTTAAGCTCACAAGCACAAGACGACAAAAACCCATGGGCTATTTCGTTTGGGGTAAACGCAGTAGACACCAGAGTAAGTGCTGCATCAAAAATAGAGGATCAATTTTCACAGTATCTAAACGTAAAAGAAAATTGGAACATCTTGCCTTCTGTATCTTTTATAAACCTATCTAAATCCGTTGGAAATAATTTCTCTTTCGGAGTTACTGGGTCTATTAACAAGATTACCAAATGGGTAAATCCAGGAATTAATAATGGATCTTACACAGTAGAAAACCCTGGTGATTTAAACTACTATGCAGTTGATGGAGTTATCAACTATAGTTTAATGAGCTTAATCAAATCAAAAACTGTTGACCCATCTTTACATATTGGTGGTGGTTATACTTGGATTGGTGATGATAAAAAAGCTGGAACTCTAAACGCAGGATTAGGTTTAACTTATTGGTTCACTGAAACTGTTGGTTTTTCTCTTCGTTCTACTTACAAGCATTCATTTGAAGATGTTCGTGAGAATATGCCTTCTCACATGCAACACTTTGCTGGTATAACATTCAAATTCGGAGGTTCAGATAAAGATGGTGATGGTATCTATGATAATGTTGATGCTTGTCCAGAAGTTGCTGGTTTAAAACAATTCAACGGATGTCCTGATTCAGATAGCGATGGTATAGAAGATAGCAAAGATACTTGTCCAGATGTTGCTGGACCTGCTGAATTCAACGGTTGTCCTGACACAGATGGCGATGGTATTTCTGATGATGTTGACGCTTGTGTTGATGTTGCTGGTTTAAAACAATTCAAAGGTTGTCCTGATACTGATGGTGATGGCGTTCAAGATAAAGATGATAAATGTAAAGACGTTAAAGGTCCTAAACAAAACGGTGGTTGTCCATGGCCAGATAGAGATGGTGATAAAGTTTTAGACAAAGATGACAAATGTCCAGACGTAGTAGGAACGGTTGCTAATAATGGTTGTCCAGAAGTTCCTCAAGAAGCTATCAAAAAATTAAATGATTATGCTAAAACTATCTTGTTTGATAGTGGTAAAACTTCATTCCAAAAACAAACTTTCCCAGTACTACAAGCTATTACCGCTATTTTAAAAGAGTATCCTGATGCTAAATTTAGTATTGAAGGCCATACAGATACCGATGGTGTAGATGCAACTAACCAAAAACTTTCTGAAAATAGAGCTGCTTCTGTTAAAAACTATTTAGTTGAAAACGGAATTGCACCTTCTAGATTATCTTCAGCTGGTTTTGGTGAAACTAAACCAATAGACTCTAATAAGACTAAAGCTGGTAAAGCTAACAACAGAAGAGTTGAAGTGAAATTAGTAAAATAATTTTTAAAAAATATTTCGAAAAAACGTCCCAAATTCGGGACGTTTTTTTATTTTTATACAATGTCAAAACAAACATTTCTTCACCAACTAGCCAAAGAAATTTTAAAAAATTATTCTGAAAATCTTTCGGAATTAGTTATTATTTTACCTAATAAAAGAGCTAAAGTTTTCTTACTCGATGAACTAAAAAATCTAGTTACCCATAATATCTTTGCTCCAGAAATAATCAGTATAGAAGATTTTATTCAAGATATTGCAGGAATACGCTCTATTGATAGCGTTGAACTAATATTTGAATTTTATGAAGTATATCTTTCAATAACTGAAAAAGATAAAGCAGAACCGTTTGAAACATTTGCCAATTGGGCTAAAACCTTAGTTCAAGATTTTAATGAAATCGATAGGTATCTATTAGAACCCGATAAAATTTTAAATTATCTGGAAAACATAAAAGAAATTGAGCATTGGTCTGTTGATAGTAATAAAAGAACAGAACTAATCGAAAACTATTTAATTTTTTGGAAAAAACTACCACACTATTATCACTCACTTTATACTTATTTGTCTAATAAAGGAATTGGCTATCAAGGTTTAATTTATCGCGAAGCTGTTGAAAATCTTAACCATTTTTCAGAAAACAACAATAATCATTTTGTCTTTGCTGGCTTTAATGCACTCAATCAAGCAGAAGAAAAAATAATTCAACACTTATTAGCACTTGATGTTGCCAAAATCTATTGGGATATTGATGAAACATTATTACACGATACTTTTCATGATGCTGGTATGTTCCAACGTCGTTTCAAATCAGAATGGATTTATTATAAAACACATCCTTACGAATGGATAGTTAATGATTTTTCAGAAGCAAAGAATATTCAAGTTATTGCCACTTCTAAATCAATTGGACAAGCAAAAATTGCCGGTCATATAATTGAAAATCAAATTCAAGAAAATAGTTCTAGCATACAAAATGTGGCTTTAGTGCTTGGAGAAGAAAATTTGTTGTTGCCTGTTTTACATTCCTTACCAGCTAATATTGATGCTTTGAATATTACTATGGGGTTTACTAGCAAAAACAATCCTGCGCAATTATTAATTTCAAAACTTTTTAAATTACATACTAATGCATTGACTAGAAATGCTTCGAATTATGTAATGTATTATAAAGATGTACTCGATATTCTAACCCATCCTTTTATTGAAAATTATGTGAATGCTGATGGATTGGTTTCCATTATTAATAAAAACAATTATACTTTCATCACCCATAAAAAACTGGTGGAACTTCACCCTGAAAGTAATGAATTATTTCAATTATTATTTCAAAAATGGGACAGAAGCTGTGTTGCTGTCTTAGAAAATCTATCGACAATTTTATTGCAAATCAAAGCCCATTTGAGTTTTGATAACGAAGAAGAAAAAATCACCAATGCTTTTGTATATTCAATATATAAAATCATAAACAAAATGATTTCTTATTTTTCCTCCCATCAAAATATTGATGACATCAAAACGTTACAAGCCATTTATAAACAAGTGATTGACTTGGCAGAAGTTTCCTTTGAAGGAGAACCTTTGAACGGATTACAAATTATGGGGGTTTTGGAAAGTCGTGTCCTCGATTTTGAAACGGTTATCATTACATCGGTCAACGAAGGAAAATTTCCAGCAGGAAAAAGTAATAATTCTTTTATTCCTTATGATGTCAAAAAAGAATATGGCTTGCCCACTTTTAAAGAGAAAGACGCAATTTATACCTATCACTTTTATCATTTATTGCAACGTGCTAAAAATATTTATCTCATTTACAACTCAGATAGTGAAGGTTTTGATGCCGGAGAAAAGAGCCGATTTATCACCCAATTGGAAGTAGAAAAACAACCCAACCACAACTTGTCTTTTCAGTATTATAATCCTGATGTGCCCAATATTGCCTATCAACCTATACTAGTCCCAAAGACAGAAAGTGTAATGATTCGATTAAAAGAAATAGCCGAAAAAGGATTTTCACCCTCTTCTTTAACATCCTATATCCGTAACCCAATACAGTTTTATTTTCAGCGCATATTACGCATTAAAGAAACTGATGAAGTCGAAGAAAACATAGCCGTAAATACTTTGGGAATCATTATTCATAGTGCTTTGGAAGAATTATACAAACCATTTATGGGAAGACTCTTGACAACAGAAGACATTGATGCTTGTTTTCCTAAAATTGAAAGCGAAGTCCTAAACCAATTCAAGTTAGAGTATAAAGAAGGCGAAATCAATAAAGGACGAAACTTATTGGCTTTTGAAGTAGCCAAAAGAAACGTGTCTAACTTTTTGAAACACGAGAAAGAAGGGCTAGAAAAAGGTGATCAGGTTCAAATTTTAGCATTGGAAGCCGATTTAAGTCAAACTTTGCAACATGCTACATTACCATTTCCTGTAAAGATTGCTGGAAAAGTGGATAGAATTGAACTTCGCAACGGAAAAATCCGAATTGTAGATTATAAATCTGGGAAGGTAGAACAGAAAAACGTAACGCTCAAAGATTGGACTGGACTAACGGAAGATATCAAAAACGAGAAAATCATTCAGGTGCTTGCCTATGCTTTCATGTATCAACACGAAGCTAAAGGAAAAGAAATTGAAGCCGGAATTATCTCGTTTAAGAATTTAAAATCCGGATTTTTACCTTTTACCTTTGAGGAAAATAAAGTAAAAACAACAGCTATTACAGAGGCAATAATAGAAAATTATTTGGCGCAAATTGTTGTTTTACTTCAAGAGATTTTGAATGTAGTTATTCCTTTTGAGGAGAAAATAAACTAAACTTTCTTTAAAAAATTCTCTAAAACTTGCTTCAATTCCTTCTCATTTTCAATGTGTGACATGTGTCCATCGGGGAAAGTAGTGAGTTGCACTTTGGTGCCTTCTATCTGTTCAATGTTCTCGTCATAATTTAGAACACCATCTTTTTTTCCTAACACCAACTCTATTGGATAAGTTGCAAAATGCAACAATGCCTGTCTGTCTTTTCTAATTTTCATACCTTCTATAGCGGCAACAATTCCCTGCAAAGGGGTTTTCAAGGCTTCTTTCTTTACTTTTTCTATTTCTTTAGAAAGTCTTTCGCGGTTGTCTTCACTAAAAAGATTGGCAATACTCATACTGACAAAAGCACCATAATTCTGTTTTACCGCAACAATAGCTCTAGCTCTATTGATTTTGCGCTCCTCGCTGTCTGCTTTTGAAGTAGAGTTAAGCAGCAACAATCCTTTAACATGTTCTGGATATAACTCTGCAAAAGCCAGCGCCACATAACCTCCCATAGAATGACCTACCAATACCACTTTTCTGATTTTTAGATACAACATTAAAGTATAAATCATATCCGCTTGATCTTCCATTACGTGAACATATCCTATACATTCAGTTTCACCATGACCTAGCAAATCTAAAGTAATAACACGATGTTTTTTTGCCAATTCTGGCACAAAAGCTTTCCACATGGTTTTGTTTTCTAGGAAACCATGTAGCAAAAGCACAGCAGTTCCTTTACCTTCGTCGGTATAGGAAATCTTAGTGTTTTTATAAATAAGTTGATTTACCATTTGCATTCAAAAATAGTATTTAGCTTCGAAAGCAGGAATTAATTTTTGAAAAATAAAAAGCGGCTCCTTTTGAGAGCAGCTTATCCCTTTTTACTAATCACTTAATTAGGTATTCATTATTGACTCTATCTCCTCTACTTCAATAGGAATGTTGCGCATCAAATTAAATGGTTCGCCTTTGGCTTGTATTACCACATCATCTTCTATACGAATACCAAAACCTTCGGCTGGAACATAGATGCCTGGCTCTACCGTGAAGACCATATTGGCTTGCATAGGTTCGTGCAGCAATCCGTAATCGTGTGTGTCCAATCCCAAGTGATGCGACGTGCCGTGCATGAAGTATTTTTTATAGGCAGGCCAATCCGGATTTTCATTTTGCACATCGGCTTTGTCTAGTAAACCTAGGCCAAGCAACTCCGAAGTCATAACTTTGCCTACCTCAACGTGATATTGTTTCCAAAGATTGCCAACGGTTAGCATTTTTGTAGCTTCATTTTTTACTCGCAAGACCGCATTATAAACCTCTTTTTGTCTCTCTGTAAATCGTCCAGAAACAGGAACCATACGCGTCATATCACTAGAATAATTTGCATATTCTGCTCCAACGTCTAGTAAAATCAAATCGCCCGCTTTGCATTGTTGGTTATTCTCTATATAGTGCAATACATTAGCATTATTTCCTGATGCAATAATAGGAGTATAAGCAAAACCTTTGGAGCGATTGCGTAGAAATTCATGCGCAAATTCCGCTTCGATTTCGTATTCCATTACGTTTGGTTTTACAAAATTCAAAACTCTGCGATATCCTTTTTCGGTTATGTTACACGCTTCTTGAATCAAGTCTAATTCTTCGATTTCTTTAACAGAACGCAGTCTTTGTAAAATAGGATTGGATTTTTCCACCTTGTGCCCTGGATAGTTTTCCTTCCACCATTTTACAAAACGGGCTTCACGAGTTTCAGTTTCTATTGTGGCACGATAATGCTCGTTAGTATTGATGTAAATTGTATCGGAATACGCCATTACTTCTTTCAACGTTTTGTGAAAATCCTGCAACCAAATCACCGATTTTATTCCAGACACTTCAAAAGCAAGGTCTTTGGTTAGCTTTTCTCCTTCCCAAATAGCGATATGCTCATTGGTTTCTTTTAAGAATAAAATTTCTTTCAAATGTTCATAGGGTGCATCTGGAAAAAGCAATAAAATGCTTTCTTCTTGGTCAACACCGCTTAAATAAAAAATATCACGATGTTGTGCAAAAGGCAATGTACTATCTGCAGAAACAGGATATATATCATTTGAGTTAAAAACAGCAACGCTGTTTGGTTTCATTTTCGAGGTGAATTTTACTCTGTTTTTAATAAACAGTTGACAGTCTATTTGATGATATTTCATTCTTAAATGATTACTATTATAGGTCCCAAAGTTAAAACATTGGAATTAAAATGGGCAGCTATGAAACAATTAATTTTTACTGTAGTATATATTAACTTCTAGAAATGAAGTTGCTACAAATGGTAAATTTGAACCCTAAGGGGCAGAAAATATTTCCAGATGGTTTTGTGAGAATTAATTTCAACCTGTGATTAGTAGTTTTGTTTAGCTTTTTTTGTCAAAAAAACAGAATTAAGCAATTGAATATCAACAATTGTTAAACTCATTTTAAATTCATTATAAATTACATCGAAAAGGTTGTAGTTAAAACTATTTAACTGTACTTTTGTTTGATTTTTTTAACAAATTATATATAATTATGGCAAAATCTGCAATTCTAAAGTCATCTCTTGCAAAAAAATATTGGATGGCTCTTACAGGTTTATTTTTATGCTTGTTTTTAGCGGGTCACTTAGCGGGAAATCTTCAATTAATTTTTAGCGATGCTTCTCATTTCAATCAATATGCATTGTTCATGACCTCAAATCCAGCTGTAAAAATCCTTTCTTACCTCACTTACATTTCCATTTTATTCCATGCTGTTGATGGCTTTTTGCTTACCTATCAAAACGTAAAAGCAAGACCTATCGGATATGCTAAAAACGATCCTTCAAAAAACAGCAGTTTCTCCTCAAGAAACATGGCGGTATTGGGAACTTTAATTTTAGTTTTCATAGTGACGCATATGGTTAACTTTTGGGCGGTAATGCATTTTGATAAGAATATGCCATTACAAACTATTACTGTTGAACAAATGGGGCAGAAAGCAGAATATTATATTACTACTGAAACAGGTAAATTTTTTCCTGCTAATGCCAGTCAATTGGAACAGATGGGACTAGAAATCAGAAATAGAACAGAGTTTTATAATAAAGTGGCCAATGTTAAAATGGGTGAAGGGTATAAAGATTTACATAAAATCACCGTGGCTTTCTTCAAAGATACTAAAACTGGCTTGATTGCTACATTACTATATGTTTTGGCAATGTTTGTTTTGTCATTCCACTTATTACATGGATTCAATAGTGCCTTCCAATCTATAGGCTTAAACCATCCGAAATATACACCTGCTATAAAAGGTTTTGGAAAAGCATTTGCAATTATAGTTCCACTTTTATTTGCAATTATTCCAGTTTATATTCACTTTTTCTTAAAATAATTTTATATTGAACTTGTTTCAGTACAACACCATATTATTATGAAGTTAGATTCTAAAATACCAGAAGGTCATATTTCAAAAAAATGGACCGATTATAAAGATCATTTAAAATTAGTAGCTCCAAACAACAGACCAAAAATTGATATTATTGTTGTAGGTACTGGTTTAGCTGGTGCATCTGCTGCAGCTTCTCTGGGAGAAATGGGTTACAATGTAAAAGCGTTTTGCTTTCAAGATTCTCCTCGTAGAGCACATTCTATCGCAGCTCAAGGAGGAATTAATGCCGCTAAAAATTATCAAAATGATGGCGACAGTACTTTTAGATTGTTTTATGACACCATTAAAGGCGGTGATTATAGAGCAAGAGAAGCAAACGTTCATCGTTTAGCAGAAGTTTCGTCAAATATTATTGACCAATGTGTCGCACAAGGCGTTCCTTTTGCAAGAGATTATGGTGGATTATTAGACAACCGTTCATTTGGTGGAACACAAGTACAGCGTACTTTTTATGCTGCTGGACAAACAGGACAACAGTTATTATTAGGAGCTTATTCTGCTTTATCAAGACAAATAGGACTAGGAAGAGTTGAAATGTTCAGCCGTCATGAAATGCTAGATTTGGTAAAAGTTGACGGAAAAGCACGTGGAATTATTGCTCGTAATTTAGTAACTGGAGAATTAGAAAGACATTCGGCTCATGCGGTTGTAATTGCTTCTGGCGGTTATGGTAATGTTTATTTTCTTTCTACCAACGCTATGGGAAGTAACGTTACTGCTGCTTGGAAAATACACAAACAAGGGGCTTTATTTGCTAATCCTTGTTTTGTTCAAATTCATCCAACCTGTATTCCTGTTCATGGCACCAACCAGGCTAAACTGACATTAATGTCAGAATCTTTGCGTAATTCGGGTCGTATTTGGGTTCCTAAAAAAAAGGAGGATGCTGAAGCAATTCGAACCGGTAAATTAAACCCATTGCAAATATCTGAAGAAGATAGAGATTACTTTTTAGAACGTAAATATCCTTCATACGGAAACTTGGCTCCAAGAGATATTTCATCAAGAGCAGCAAAAGAAGTTTGTGATGAAGGTAGAGGAATTGAAGCCAATGACACCAATGAAGGTGTTTATTTAGATTTTTCAACTGAAATTCAAAATAAAGGTAAACAAGCAGCTTTTGCCAAAGGAAATCACCATCCAACAACAGAAGAAATTACTGCTTTAGGAAAACAATGGTTGAAAGAAAAATACGGCAACTTGTTCACCATGTACCAAAAAATCACCGATGAAAATCCGTATGAAACACCAATGAAAATTTACCCAGCGGTTCACTATACTATGGGTGGCGTTTGGGTTGATTATAATTTACAATCTACAATTCCAGGTTGTTTTGTGGCTGGAGAAGCTAATTTCTCTGATCATGGAGCCAACAGACTCGGGGCTTCTGCATTAATGCAAGGTCTAGCGGATGGCTATTTTGTTTTGCCATATACCGTTTCTAATTATTTGGCAGACGAAATTAGAACCGGAAAAATTTCAACCGATACTCAAGAATTTGCTGATGCAGAAAATAGAGTTAAAGAAACCATCACTACATTCTTAAATAATAAAGGTTCTAAATCGGTGGATCATTTCCATAAAAGATTAGGATTAATTATGTGGAATAAAGTAGGAATGGGCAGAAATGAAGCTGGTCTAAAAGAAGCCATTGCAGAAATTGGAGCTTTAAAAGAAGAATTCTTTAGAGACGTTAACGTTCCAGGAAGTGCGGATGAATTCAATCCTCAGCTAGAAAAAGCACTACGAGTGGCAGATTTAATTGATTTAGGGCAATTAATGGCAATGGATGCTTTGCAACGAAATGAATCTTGTGGGGGCCATTTCCGTGAAGAATATCAAGACAGTGAAGGAGAAACGCTTCGTGATGACAAAAATTTCTCGTTTGTTAGTGCTTGGGAATATAAGGGTGACGACATCACTAAAGAAGAGCTAAATAAGGAAGAATTGAAATACGAATTTATTAAAATTGCAGCCCGTAATTATAAGTAATTAGGCATTAGCCAAAAGGCAATAGTTTATGAGTGAAGTAAAATCATATAAAGATTTACTAATTTGGCAAAAAGGAATTGACATTGCCATTAATTTATATGAATTGGTTGAAGATTTTCCGAAAGAAGAAATGTATGCTTTAACAAGCCAAGCAAAAAGAGCTTCCATTTCAATTTCTTCAAATATAGCTGAAGGTTATGGAAGAAATTCAACACAAAGTTATATTCATTTTGTAAGCATCTCAAGAGGTTCTTTATTTGAATTAGAGACTCAACTGATAGTTGCCAAAAGATTACAATTCATTAAAAATGAAATTTTATTTTCAGAATTAATGAATCAAATTACAGAAGAAAGCAAAATGATAAATTCTTTTATAAACAAATTAGAATCAAGTAAACAATAGTTACTAATGCCTTTTGCCTATTGGCTATTGGCTAAAAATAAAAAACATGAGTGCAGCAAAAAACATCAATATAACCCTTAAAATTTGGCGTCAAAAAAACGCTAAGGCAAAAGGAAACATAGAGACTTATACATTAGATAATGTTTCTACAGCAAGTTCATTTTTGGAAATGTTAGACCAATTGAATGAGCAATTAATCAATGATAAAAAAGAACCTGTTGCTTTTGATCACGATTGTCGCGAAGGAATTTGTGGTATGTGTTCTTTGTATATCAACGGAAGAGCTCACGGACCAGATACTGGAACCACAACGTGTCAGTTGCACATGCGTAAGTTCAAAGATGGTGATACTATCTTTATAGAGCCTTGGAGAAGTAAAGCTTTCCCAGTGGTAAAAGATTTAGTTGTTGATCGTTCTGCTTTTGATAGAATTCAGCAAGCTGGAGGATTTGTCTCAGTAAATACCTCTGGAAGAACTATAGACGCTAATGCAACACCTGTACCAAAACATGATGCTGACCGAGCATTTGAAGCCGCTGCCTGTATAGGTTGTGGTGCTTGTGTAGCTACTTGTAAAAATGGTTCAGCAATGCTATTTGTTGGTGCCAAAGTTTCACAATATGCTTTATTACCTCAAGGAAAAGTAGAAGCTACAGAACGTGTTTTAAACATGGTGCGCCAAATGGATGAAGAAGGTTTTGGAAACTGTACCAATACTGGAGCTTGTGAAGTAGAATGTCCAAAAGGAATTTCTCTAGAAAATATTGCTCGTATGAATAGAGAATATTTAAAAGCAAGTATAAAATAACGTTTCATAAATTTATAAATACAAAACGCATTCATTATTTGGATGCGTTTTTTTTGTAAATTCGAGCTATGAAAATAGCACTACTACAAACTTCTCTAACTTGGGAAAACGCAACAGAAAACCGAAGTCATTTATCTCAAAAAATTACTGGTTTTATAGAAGACGTTGATTTGATTGTGCTTCCCGAAATGTTTTCTTCTGGTTTCACTATGAACCCAAAAGCAGTGGCCGAAACCATGCTAGGTGAAACGATTGCTTGGTTACAACATTTGGCGAAAGCCAAAAACTGCGCCATTACTGGAAGTTTAGTGATAGAAGAAAACGGAAATTACTACAACCGATTAGTTTTTGTATTTCCTGATGGAGCAATCCAACACTATGACAAAAGACATTTGTTTACACTAGCTGGTGAAGACAAGGTTTATACTGCTGGAAAAGACAAAATACTTATTGAATACAAAGGCTTTAAAATATGCCCGCTGATTTGTTATGATTTACGATTCCCTGTTTTTGCTAGAAATGTTGAAGACTATGATATATTACTTTATGTAGCTAATTGGCCAAAACCTCGTACCAATGCATGGGATATTTTGTTAAGAGCGCGTGCGGTTGAAAACATGAGTTACGCAATAGGCGTGAACAGAATAGGAAAGGATAATAATAGTTTAGACTATATTGGTCACTCTCAAGTGGTAGATTTTCTTGGAAATTATATTGTAGAACCACAAGAGTCTGAGGGTGTTTTTATAATAGCATTAGACAAAAAACAACTCATGGAAACCAGACAGCAATTAGGTTTTTTGAATGATAGAGATGGGTTTGAAATTATTTAGCACTTAACTCAAACGGTTGTTCTACATCCCAATTGGCGCGAACATCAATTTCTTTTAGAAAATAAATCACTTCTTCTGTTTGGCGTTTTTCCATATAACTTCCTGTATCCCAAATACCATTTTTATTATCGTCATAGATAATCCTTAGGGTATAAACAGCGGGTTCTACTGCTAAAAATTCGACTATATTGTTTTTTTCGGTGTATTCTGTTGCTAGTACTTTTCCGTCTTTATCGGTGAGATCCACAATGACTGGGAATTTTTTAACATGCTCCAAAATCACTTTTAAATTACCATAATCTGAACTGTTTTTAGTAGCAATAGCATATTTTAATATAGTATTCTGCTCTTCATAAAAATCGGTCAAAGCACCAGGCAAAAAAGAGATTTGGTATTTTTCTAAAGGTTCTTTTTTGAAATTTAAAAGCAGTTTTTGATGAAATTCATCATTTTCAATCGTAAAATCAACCGCTAAAGAATCTTTATTCTTAATACTGATTTTTGATTTGTCAAAATTCAATAAAGGGATATTACTATTCAAAGTAAATTTTTCACGAAGTGGAAGATTGCCACTAAATTCTGGACTAATTGAAAGTGTATCCGCTTTTTGTTTTTTTAATTTAACCGTAAAATCCTCTTCAAATTTATCCTTTGAAACGGCAACGTGCAAAGAGTCGGCTTTTATTGGCTTGAACCATACTTGAAGAGAGTCTTTTTTGGGAAATTGTGTCACGATTGATGGAATAATTTCTGCTCCATTTTTTACAGTAACCTTCGCTCCTTTTGGATTGCCTTCATAACCCATAAGCAGTCTGTTTGCTGACTCCTGAGTTGGTTTAATGGCCTTGAACGGTAGTTTTTCTTTGAATAATGCTAACTCAAAAATAGTATCGTTAGGAATGGCAATATAGTGTTTTTGAAACCCAATTTTATCTGTTTTTGGATTGAATTTATTGTTCCCATTGTCTTTCAAAGCTACTAAAAGATATTTTCCCGCTTTGATGTTCTCAATTTGAACTACTTTTAAACTATCCAAAGTATTAGTAATATATCGAGGTGTTTCTTTATATATTGTTGAATCATTGAACTTTTCATTCACTTCATATAGCATTATCGAAACAAAATTAGGTGCTTTCTTTTCTAAAGCATCTTTAACTTTGACATTCAATTTCAACGAGTCAATATAAGTGCCAGTCGAAAATACATATTTGAACTGTGAATAAGGATTGGCTTCATTATTATCTTCTATACTCTGTCCAAAATTGAAACTATAGGTGGCATTGGGTTTAAGTGTATCCTTAATTTTGATGGTAATCACTTTACTTGCTGTATAAGGCAAAATCTCAGGCTGATTATTCATTGGTGGAGATATAATCAACTGCTTATTGACATTTTTTAATTTTACATATTCATCAAAAACCAATTTAATTTCTTTGCCATTAAAATTCGTGGTCAAATTTTTAGGAAAACTAGCTTTCAAAATTGGCGCAATCGTGTCTTTATCGCCACCAGTAATAGAACCGCGTTTGGCACAACTAGCCAATACTAAGACAAAAAGCAAACAAAATAACTGGTAACTAGATTTTGGCATACTGCAATTTTTTCAAAGCACAAAATAACAATTATATTTAGTGTGAATGAAATGTTTTAAGTGAAAGTTTACAAATTAACTATGCGACATAGCCATACAAACAATGCTGATTTTGGCATTGGGTATTTTTAAAATGGCTCTACTACAGGCTTCGAGAGTGGATCCCGTTGTTATCACATCATCAATGAGTAAAAAATGTTTGCCGTGATAAGCGTACGAAAAAGAAACATCAAAAATAGAATCTGCCACTTCTGTTCTTCCTAAAAGTGTTTTCTTAGTTTGTGTTTTAGTATAAATCTTGCGCTGTAACAAGATGTCATTGTAGGGAATTTTTAAATTTTCGGCTAAAGCTTTTCCAAAACCTTCCACCTGATTATAGCCGCGTTCTCTCAATCTTTTCTTGTGCAACGGAACTGGAATAATATAATCTATATCCTTTATTAGCGCTAAATCTTTCAACTCATGTGCATACCAATGACCTATCATGGCACTAATATCTTGATGTCCTTTATATTTCAGATGATGCATCATCTCCTGAACAATACCTTTTTTATGAAAGTAAAACAACGCTGCGCCAAAGACTAATGGAATTCTGCCATAAAACTTTTGAACCACTTCATTATTTTCCATTTTATGATGGTTTGTCAACGGAATTTCATGTCGGCATAGCGTACAAATTACGCTTTCATCCTGCAACAAAAGAGAATGACAGCCCACACAAGACTTTGGAAAAAATAAATTTACAATTTGGGGAAGCATAAAAAAGATTTTCTCTTAGATAAAATTATAAAAAAATTACATTCTAACTGTTTTTAATTTCATTTTTTACATTCCCTTTTTATATTTTTGCAACACTATGGCAAAACAAGAAGATTTATTTAAGAACGTAGTTTCGCATGCAAAAGAATACGGATTCATTTTCCCGTCAAGCGAAATTTACGATGGGTTAAGCGCAGTTTATGACTATGCTCAAAACGGAGTAGAATTAAAAAAGAACATCAGAGAATATTGGTGGAAAGCCATGGTGCAAATGCATGAGAATATTGTTGGTCTTGATGCCGCAATCTTAATGCACCCCACCACATGGAAAGCTTCAGGTCACGTTGATGCTTTCAACGACCCATTGATTGACAACAAAGACTCTAAAAAAAGATACCGCGCCGATGTTTTAATTGAGGATTATGCCGAAAAATTAAACCTCAAAGCCAAAAAAGAAATCGAAAAAGCAAGAGAACGTTTTGGCGACTCTTTTGACGAGGAACAATATAAAACTACCAATCCACGGGTAATGGAGTATCTTGCTAAAGAGCGAGAAATTCTAGAACGAATGGGAAAATCACTGGGTAACGGCGATTTAGAAGATGTAAAAGCCCTAATCGAAGAATTAGAAATTGCTGACCCAGAAACAGGTTCAAGAAACTGGACTGAAGTGCGTCAATTTAATTTGATGTTCGGGACAAAACTAGGTGCTTCTGCTGAAAATGCCATGGATTTATACCTTCGCCCTGAAACGGCGCAAGGAATATTCGTTAACTTCCTTAACGTACAAAAAACTGGTAGAATGAAAATTCCGTTTGGAATTGCACAAACAGGAAAAGCGTTCCGTAACGAAATCGTAGCGCGGCAATTCATTTTCCGTATGCGCGAATTTGAACAAATGGAAATGCAATTCTTTGTAAAACCAGGCGAAGAAATGAAATGGTATGAATACTGGAAAACAACTCGTTTAAATTGGCATTTATCATTAGGTTTAGGAAAAGGAAATTACCGTTTTCACGACCACGAAAAATTAGCCCATTATGCCAATGCAGCAGCTGATATTGAGTTTAATTTCCCATTTGGTTTTAAAGAATTAGAAGGCATTCACTCTAGAACCGACTTCGATTTGAAAGCACACGAACAATATTCTGGTAAAAAATTACAATATTTTGATACCGAAACCAATACTAACTACGTACCTTATGTAGTAGAAACGTCAGTTGGACTGGATAGAATGTTCTTGGCCGTTTTTGCAACCTCTTTACAAGAAGAAACGTTGGAAGATGGTTCTACTAGAACGGTTTTGCGTTTACCAAGTGTATTAGCGCCTACTAAAGCGGCTGTACTTCCATTAGTAAAAAAAGATGGATTGCCAGAAGTAGCTCAAAAAATCATTGAAGATCTAAAATGGGATTTCAACGTTGCCTATGACGAAAAAGATGCCGTGGGAAGACGTTACCGCAGACAAGATGCATTGGGAACACCTTATTGTATTACGGTTGACCACCAAACTTTGGAAGACGAAACTGTAACCATTCGTCATCGTGATACAATGCAACAAGACCGAGTAAAAATTGCGGATTTGAAAACCATTATAGGAAATGAAGTTTCCATGCGAAACTGGTTGCAAAAAATAGTTTAATTAAATTAACTATTCACATAAAATCCACTAAACGTAGTGGATTTTTTTATTCGCTTAAGGCATCCCAGCCCCTGGCTTTTAAAGGGATTTTTGTATTCGCCCTTGTGATAAGATGAATACCCTCACTTTCTTGTGTTAAATGACCAATAACAGTAAAGTTTGGATTGGCTTTTATCTTGTCAAAATCTTCTAAAGCAATAGTGAAAAGCAGCTCATAATCTTCACCGCCATTGATCGCCACTGTAGTTGAATCAATATTAAATTCCTCGCAAACATTGATAAACTGAGGATCAACGGGTATTTTTTCTTCATACAAATTACAACCCACTTTTGACTGCTTACAAATATGAATAATTTCTGAGGATAATCCATCAGATATATCAATCATGGAAGTTGGTTTTAAGTCTAGTTTTTCTAATAAAATTTTAATATCATGACGCGCTTCTGGTTTTAATTGACGCTCAATTAAGTAAGTGTAGGCGTCTAAATCGGGTTGGTTATTAGGATTTACTTGAAACACTTGTTTCTCGCGTTCTAAAACCTGCAATCCCATGTAGGCAGAACCTAAATCGCCGGTAACTACCAATAAATCTCCCTCTTTTGCGCCATTTCTATAAATGATTTCGTCTTCATTAGCTTCGCCAATAGCTGTTATAGAAATAATTAACCCTTTTTGTGACGAAGTGGTATCGCCTCCAATTACATCAACATTATAAAATTTAGCGGCCAATGTAATTCCGTCAAAAAGTTCTTCTAACGCTTCCAATGGAAAACGATTAGAAACGGCAACTGATACAGTTATTTGTGTAGCTTTGGCATTCATGGCACAAATATCAGAAACATTGACCACAACCGCCTTATAACCCAAATGACGTAACGGCATATAGGACAAATCAAAATGAACACCTTCAATCAACAAATCTGTGGATACAAGTATTTTTTTGTCCTTAAAATCTAAAACAGCGGCATCATCACCAATACTTTTTAATGTAGAAGGTTGTTTGACCTCAAAATTTTTGGTTAAATGCTCAATTAATCCAAATTCTCCTAATTGAGAAAGTGATGTGCGTTGCGGATTTTTATCTTCTATCATGATTTTTTTGGAAAAGCGTAAGCGCTAAAGTCTCTATTTTATTTATAAATTTTTAAGATTCCAAAGGTACAAAGTTTTTAATGCAAGATTTTTTGTTTTATTAGTTTCAGTTTTAGTATTTTTAAAAAATTAACTTTATTATGTAACAAACCTATTTTCTATATACAAATAGGAGTCAAAAATTATTAAATAACATAAGTATGAAATTGCAGATAAACAACTTAACAAAAACATATTCAAATGGTGTCAAAGCACTAGATAATCTTAATCTAGAAATTGGAACAGGAATGTTTGGATTGCTTGGGCCAAATGGTGCTGGAAAATCTTCCTTAATGCGAACCATTGCTACATTACAAAAACCTGACTCTGGCTCTATAGTTTTTGATGGTATTGATATTCTCAATAATCAAATGGATTTGAGAAAAGTACTGGGTTATTTACCACAAGAATTTGGTGTCTATCCGAGCATGTCTGCAGAAAGTTTACTGGATTATTTTGCACGTTTAAAAGGCATATCGCTACAGAAAGAACGCGACGCCATTGTTAAAGAAGTTTTGGAAGTTACCAATTTATATGACGTTAGAAAAAAATATGTAAGTGGCTATTCTGGCGGAATGAAACAACGTTTTGGAATTGCTCAATTATTATTAAATAACCCAAAGTTGATAATTGTAGACGAACCAACTGCAGGTTTGGATCCAGCAGAAAGACATCGTTTTTTAAATGTTTTGAGAGAAATAGGAACTAATAATACCGTTATCTTTTCTACACATATTGTTGATGACGTAAAAGAATTGTGTAACGAAATGGCAATACTAAACGGCGGGAAAATTTTAACTCAAAATACGCCAAAAGGTGCATCTGATAGCTTAAAGGGTAAAATATGGACAAAAGTTATTACCAGAGAAGAATTAGAACAAAATGAAAGTCAATTTAATGTAATTTCTTCAAATTATAATGATGATAATACGTTGAATATTAAAGTATATAGCGATGAAAAGCCAAGCGAGAGCTTTGTAATGGGCCAACCCCAGTTGGAAGATGTTTATTTTGTTGCACTAAAATCGGATCAATAAGATGTTTGGAACATTATTTACTTTCGAGCTAAAAAGATGGCTTAAAAATCCCACTTTTTATATTTTCTGCGCAATATTCTTTGCCTTATCCTTGTTTTTAATGGCAAGCTCATTGGGTGTTTTTGATAGTTTTAAAACGACTACTGTATCTAATACTTATTCAAATTCTCCTATTGCCATTAACAACATGTTGAACGCATTGTCGCTATTTATTTATTTCTTGTTACCAACCATCGTAGGCGCATCCGTTTATAGAGATTTTAAATACAATATGCATACCATATTGTTCTCTTATCCGTTTACCAAAAGCGATTATATGTTTGGTAAATTTTTGAGTTCAATAACAATAGTAATTTTAATTACGTTTTGTGCCGGTTTGGGATCATTTGTCGCTTGTTTTTTACCCAGTGTAAATCCAGATTTACTCGGGCCACATAAGTTTTCAGCGTATTGGCAGAGTTATCTAATTTTTATTATACCTAATATTTTGTTTTATGGCGTTATTATTTTTTCGGTAGTTACTATTACACGAAATGTTGTGGTTGGATTTATTTCTGTAATTGGTTTGTTTTTTATACAAGGTATTTTAGGCAATTTTACCGAAGAAGCTGAAAATAAATATTTGATTTCTTTGTTTGATCCATTTGGTTCAGACGCATTGAATTATTATACCAAGTATTGGACGGTTTTTGAAAAAAACGCCAATGATTTACCTTTTGAAGGTGCTTTAATTTACAATCGATTGATTTGGTTTGGAATATCGGTTCTGATTTTTATCTTAATTTATCGTTCCTTTTCTTTTTCACAAACGGCGCCTTCTTTGAGCAAAAGCAAAAACGAAGAACGTATTGTTAAAAATAATTTTGGAAGCATTACAAAAATTAATTTACCTAAAGTTTCCTTTGATTTTTCATTTCTACAACAACTAAAAACAGCTTGGAATTTATCCCATGTAGATTTAAAGTTTATGGTCAAAAACTGGGTGTTTATAGCAGTTATTATCGTGGGGCTGCTATTTGCATTTATAACGTTAAATTTTTCAGGGACAATTTTTGGTACAGAAACCTATCCTGTTACTTGGCAAATGCTTCAATTTGCTGGAGGAATTTTTAGCACGTTTATTAATATAATGACCTTTCTTTTTACGGGAATTATCATTCATCGAGGTAGAAATACTCGGATGAATTTTTTAATAGATGCAACGCCAACAAAAAACTGGGCAATGCTTTTATCGAAATTTATTGCCATTGTAAAAATGCAAATGATATTGTTATCCATTGTATTGGTTTCCGGGGTAATTTATCAGGCGTCAAATGGGTTTTTTGATTTTGAAGTTGGCCATTATTTATTTGAATTGTATGTGTTGATTTTATTCAATTGTATCGTTTGGGCGTTGTTAGCCATTTTTATACAATCATTATTAAAAAACTATCTTTTGGGCTTTTTCATTCTTTTGATTTTGTCTATCGGTTTGAGTTTCCTTCCCATATTTGGTATCGAACAACAAATTTTTGTTTTTAATAGCGATACCGGTTATTCTTATTCTGATATGAATGGTTACGGCCATCAATTGAATGTGTATTTTGTATATAAAACCTATTGGTTATTACTTGGAATTGTATTGTTTATTATCAGTTTGTTGTTTTATGTTCGTGGAATAGGGCAATCGGTTCGCGGCCGAATTTCGGATGCAAAAAAACGATTGACAAAACCTTTGGCTATCCCAATGCTTTTAGCTTTTGTTGGATTTATTGCCATCGGAAGTACTATTTATTATTATGATAACATCAAAAACGAAAATAAAACTGGCCAAGAAGTAGAATTGGAAATGGTGAACTGGGAGAAAAAATATAAAAAATACCAAAACAAACCTCAACCAAGAATTATCGATATCAATGTAGCTATGGACTTGTATCCAGAAGAACGTAATTATGTAGCAAAAGGAACCTATATTCTTAAAAATAAATCATCGGTAGTTATTGATACCATTTTTGTTGATTATAGGAAGGAAACAAAACTCGATTTCAATGCAAAAGTAAAATTGGTTTCTAAGGATACCGTCTATAATTTTAATATCTATCGATTGGAAAAACCTTTGCAACCCGGTGAAACGATTACATTAAATTTTCAAATAAAAAATAATCCCAATACAATTTTCGAGGATAATTCTCCGGTTCTCAAAAACGGAACATTCATAAATAATCAAAATTTCCCAAGTATTGGTTATAATGCAGATATAGAATTAACCGATGACGATTTGCGTAAAAAGTACGGATTAAAACCTAAAGATAGAATGCCGTTTCCAACCGATTCAATTGCAAGAAAAAATACCTACATAAGTAATGATGCTGATTGGATAAAGTTTGAAACCACAGTCAGTACGGCAGGTGACCAAATAGCCATTGCACCCGGATATCTTCAAAAACAATGGAAAAAAGAGGGAAGAAATTATTTTCATTACAAAATGGATCGTCCGATGCTCAATTTCTATGCCTATAATTCGGCACGTTACGAAATAAAACGCGACAAATGGAAAGGCATCAATATTGAAATTTATTACCATAAAGGACATGACTATAATGTAGCCCGAATGATTTCGGCTATTAAAAAATCCTTGGATTATTACACAAAAAATTTCAGTCCTTATCAGCATAAGCAAGTTCGAGTTATCGAATTTCCAAATACAATGGGAATGTTTGCACAGTCTTTTGCTAACACCATACCTTTCTCGGAAGCGATAGGTTTTATAGCTGCCGTTGATGATGAAAATGAAGATGCAGTAGATTATCCTTTCTCGGTTACTTCGCACGAAGTAGCACATCAATGGTTTGCTCATCAGGTAATTGGTGCCAATGTTCAAGGTGCCACCTTGCTTTCTGAAAGTTTATCCGAATACAGTTCACTAAAAGTTTTAGAACACACTTACGGGAAATCTCAAATGCGACGTTTCTTAAAAGATGCTTTAGATAAATATTTACAAGGACGAACTTTTGAAAGCGACAGAGAACAACCCTTAATGTATAATGAAAACCAGCAATACATTCATTACAACAAAGGTTCGTTAGTTCTTTATGCATTGAGTGATTATATCGGAGAACAAAAAATGAATAATGCCATAAAAGCATACATTCAAAAAGCGGCCTATCAAGAAGCGCCATATACCAATTCAATTGAGTTTGTATCGTATTTAAACCAAGCCACACCCGATAGTTTAAAGTATATAATTAATGACATGTTTGAAACCATTACTTTGTATGACAATAAAGTAACAGAGGCATCTTACAAAAAACTTAAAAACGGCAATTATGAAGTAACCATCAATTTTGATGTTACCAAATATAAAGCCAATGAAGAAGGAAAAAGAACGTTTAAAAACGAACAAGGAAAAATGCTTAAAGTAACCAAAAAAGGAAAAAAATACGCAACCGAATCCTATCCGTTGAATGATTATATCGAAGTTGGCGTTTTTGCAGAAAAAACGGTAAAAAATAAAAAGCGTGACAAAGAACTGTTTTTAAAGAAAGTAAAGGTAACGGGTATCGAAAATCAAATAAAACTCATTGTAAAAGAAAAACCACTTGAAGTTGGTGTTGATCCGTATAACAAATTAATTGATACTCAAAGTGACGACAATAGAATAAAGATATAAAGCTAAAGGTGAAACTTCGTTTCACCTTTTTCATCTTCTTAAAATACTGCTTATAATTATAATGAATAAAAAAATCAAATCACATGATTAAAATCATGAGATGTTTCCTTTATTAGCAGGACAAAATTCCGTTAAAAAAAACCCAATAACTTTCGCTATTAGGTTTCGTCTTTGTTCAAGTATCGTTTTCTATTCTCTTCTTAATCATTCAACTTCAACACTGCCATAAATGCTTCTTGCGGAATCTCTACATTTCCAACAAGTCGCATTCTCTTCTTTCCTTTTTTCTGTTTTTCGAGTAGTTTCCTTTTACGCGAAATATCGCCACCATAACATTTGGCGGTTACGTCTTTACGTAATGCTTTTATCGTTTCACGCGCGATAATTTTAGCTCCAATAGCCGCTTGGATAGGAATATCAAACTGTTGTCTTGGAATTAACTCACGTAATTTTTCACACATTTTTTTACCAATGTTATAGGCATTACTTTCGTGTATCAATGCCGATAGTGCATCTACCGATTGTGCGTTTAACAAAACATCTAATTTTACCAATTTGGAAGTTCTCATTCCAATTGGCGAATAATCAAATGAAGCATATCCTTTGGAAACAGTTTTCAATCTATCATAAAAATCGAATACAATTTCTGCCAGAGGCATATCAAAATTCAATTCTACTCTTTCGGTTGTCAAATACGTTTGATTGGTAATAACACCGCGCTTTTCAATACACAAGCTCATTACATTGCCAACATAATCGGCTTTGGTAATAATAGTTGCTTTAATAAAAGGTTCTTCCACACGGTCTAACTTGGATGGATCTGGCAAATCAGAGGGGTTGTTAATTACAAATGAAGTATCCGGTTCTTTTTTGGTGTAAGCCAAATAGGAAACGTTAGGAACCGTAGTAATTACCGTCATGTCGTATTCGCGTTCCAATCGTTCTTGAATAATTTCCAAGTGCAACATGCCTAAGAATCCACATCTAAAACCAAATCCCAAAGCAGCCGAACTTTCTGGCGTGAATACCAACGATGCGTCATTCAACTGCAGCTTCTCCATCGAGGCACGCAAATCTTCATAATCATCGGTATCTACAGGATAAATACCAGCGAAAACCATTGGCTTTACATCCTCAAAACCCGTAATCATATTTGTGGTTGGCGTTTTTGCGTCTGTTAAAGTATCACCAACTTTTACTTCTTTCGCTTCCTTGATTCCTGAAATCAAATACCCGACATCTCCTGTAGAAATAACATTTTTCGGAACCTGATTTAATTTTAAAGTTCCCACTTCATCGGCAAAATATTCATTGCCCGTAGCCATGAATTTAATCTTTTGCCCTTTACGAATTTCCCCATTTTTCACTCGGAAAATAACTTCAATGCCACGAAACGGATTGTAATGTGAATCAAAAATCAATGCTTGTAGTGGTTCGTCTTTATTTCCTTTTGGAGCAGGTATCTTTTCAATAATAGCGGCTAAAATATTTTCTACCCCAAAGCCAGTTTTTCCCGAAGCGTGAATAATATCCTCTAATTTACATCCTAATAAATCAATAATATCATCGCTAACTTCCTCGGGATTGGCACTTGGTAAATCTACTTTATTCAAAACGGGAATAATCTCTAAGTCGTTTTCTAAAGCCAAATACAAATTAGAAATAGTTTGTGCCTGAATACTTTGCGCGGCATCCACAATTAAAAGTGCTCCTTCGCAAGCTGCTATTGAACGTGAAACTTCATAAGAAAAATCAACGTGTCCAGGAGTGTCAATAAGGTTCAAGATATACTCTTCGCCTTTGTATTTATATTCCATTTGAATGGCATGACTCTTAATGGTAATTCCGCGTTCCCGTTCCAAGTCCATGTTGTCTAGCAATTGCGCTTTTTCCTCGCGAGCTGTAACAGTTTGGGTTGCCCCAAGAAGTCGGTCAGCAAGTGTGCTTTTTCCGTGGTCAATATGTGCAATAATGCAAAAATTTCTAATATGCTTCATCTTCGTAAATCTGTCTATTTTTTGGGTAAATACTTCCGTATTTAATAGGCAAATATAACGCAAAGTTTTTGATTGAAGATTGAAGAGTAACGAATGTTGATTGATGAATTGAATTCTTAAATCTAAAATCAACAATCATCATTCAACAATCTTTAGTATTTTTACAAAAAAATTATACCAATGCCCAAAATAGGCAATATCGAACTACCTGATTTCCCTTTACTTCTTGCGCCTATGGAAGACGTTAGCGATCCCCCATTTCGCAGACTTTGCAAACTGCATGGTGCCGATTTGATGTATTCTGAATTTATTTCTTCCGAAGGACTAATTCGTGATGCCATTAAAAGCCGAATGAAATTGGACATTTTTGATTATGAACGCCCTGTGGGTATTCAAATTTTTGGTGGTGATGAGGAAGCAATGGCTATGTCGGCCAGAATTGTTGATGCTGTTCAGCCCGATTTAATCGATATCAATTTTGGTTGCCCAGTAAAAAAAGTGGTTTGCAAAGGGGCAGGCGCCGGAGTTTTGAAAGATGTAGATTTGATGGTGCGTTTAACAAAAGCTGTTATCAAAGGAACCAATCTTCCTGTAACAGTAAAAACACGTTTAGGCTGGGATGAAAACTCTATCAATATTGATGAAGTGGCCGAAAGATTGCAGGATATTGGTGTGCAAGCATTAACGGTTCACGCAAGAACTCGAGCTCAAATGTATAAAGGTCACTCCGATTGGTCACACATTGCCCGAGTAAAAAATAATTCGAGAATTACGATGCCTATTTTTGGTAATGGAGATATCGATTCTCCTGAAAAAGCATTGGAATATAAAAATAAATTTGGGTTAGATGGAATGATGATTGGTAGAGCTGCTATTGGTTATCCATGGATTTTTAATGAAATCAAACATTATTTTAAAACTGGAGAACATTTAGCACAACCCACAATGCAAGACCGTGTAGAAGCCGCAAGAAATCATTTAACTTGGTCTATGGATTGGAAAGGTGAACGTGTTGGAATTGTTGAAATGCGTCGTCATTATACGAATTATTTCAAAGGTGTTTCCAACTTCAAAGAACACCGTTTGAAATTAGTTACCTTAGAAACTGCGGAAGCTTTGTATAAAGCTATAGATGAAATTCAGGAAATATATTCGGAGTATCAGTTTGCTTAATCTACTAATTTTTTAGTAACTCTACTACTTGCTATCCAACTAGAAACAACCCCTAGAGCAACAATCGTTGCAAAAACTAATACCACATTTTGAAAAGAAAAAACCACTGGATAAGCTAACGATTCCGTAATCATCACTAATTTAAATTGTTGCTGTAGTAATACTATTCCTATTCCAAGGACTAATCCTATAATTCCTCCCAAGACACTCAACAAGGAACCTTGAAGTAGAAATATTTTTTTCAAATCTTTGATTTCTGACCCTAAATTGAATAGTGTTTTTAAATTGCTTTTTTTATCTAATATCATCATGATTAATGCTCCAATAAGATTAAACAAAGCAATAATAATGACTAAAGTAAAAATAAGATATACCGCAATGTTTTCGGTGTTTAGCATTTTATAGAGCGTTGCATTTTGTTGCGCTCTGTTTTTAATGGCTACTTTATTTTGAAAAATAAGATTTAGTTTTTCTATAATTGCGGATTCGTCAGCATTATTTTTAGTCTTAATTTCTATTCCCGAAACCTCATTGGGTTTTAGTTCTAATAAATCTTGTGCTAAAGGCAAATCACAAAAAACAAACTTACTGTCTAAATCTTCGCTAATAGCATAAATCCCTACGGGAATCAAATTTGATTTATAAAAGGCTTCTTCCTCACTTTCAATTACGCCTTTGCCTTTTCGTGGCACATATACTTCAAATGGATTATTAAAATCAAAAAGACCAAGAGATAGTTTTTGTGAAATTCCGTAGCCAACCACCACTTGAAAGGTATTGGGTTTTAACCATTGCCCATTGAAAATGTTTTTTTGAGAAAGTATGTTTGTTTTAGTAAAATTAGCATCAACCCCTTTCAAATAAGTAACTACTTCTTTCCCATTAAAAAAGAAAAGCACTCGCTCTTCGACCACTTTACTATAGGAGGCTATACCGTCAATTTGCTTGAGTTGATTTTCTTGATTTGGAGAAATGAAGAACGTTTTTCCAAGAATAGTATTGACTTTTAAATCAGGATCAAAATCATTGGAAAACGACAAGCTAAAATCCCTTAACCCACTGAAAACAGAAAGCACTACGAATAACGCCATGGCGCCCACAATAATTCCTAGCGAAGCAATACCCGTAATTATATTAATAGCATTGTTATTGCTTTTACTAAAAAGATATCTTTTGGCTATGTAAAGTGGGAAGTTCACTTAGAATTTCTTGCGTTTTTCTAAAAGTTCACGGTTCTCAATTGGATTTTCTTTCCCTGCCAGAGCATTGTCTATTTTTTCAATATAATCTAAAGAATCATCAATATAAAAAGCAAGATTGGGCACTTTTCGGAGTTGCAATTTTACACGTTGTGACAAATCGTGTTTGATTAATGGCGCGTTAGTCTTGATTGCTTCTAGCAAATCTTTTGCCTTGTCTTGAGGAAACACACTTAAATAGACTTTCGCAATGGATAAGTCAGTAGTAACGGTTACTTTAGAAACAGAAATCACTAAATTGGTAATTCCGTTTTTACGTATTTCTCCCTGAAGGATATCTACCAAATCTTTTTGTAATACGTTGCCAATTTTTTTCTGTCTGTTTGTTTCCATGCGGCAAAAATACAATTTTAAATTTTTGTTACCTTTGTTATGCAAAAACAAAATCAAAAATGCGCAAAATAGAACATATTGGTATTGCAGTCAACAATTTAGAAACCTCCAATTTACTTTTTGAAAAACTATTCGGAAATCCACCCTATAAACAAGAAGAAGTTACGAGCGAGGGAGTAAAAACTTCTTTTTTTTGGAATGGCCCCAACAAAATTGAACTATTGGAAGCCACCAACGCGGAAAGTCCTATTGCCAAATTTATTGAAAAAAAGGGAGAAGGCATTCATCATATTGCGTTTGAGGTAGAAGATATAATTGCTGAAATAGCTCGTTTGCAAAAAGAAGGATTTATTGTTTTAAATGAAATCCCAAAAAAAGGAGCCGATAACAAGTTAGTAGCTTTTTTACATCCTAAAGGAACAAACGGTGTTTTGATTGAGCTTTGTCAAGAAATCCAATAAAAATAGTTGCATCGATTAAAAAATAATGGTAATATTGCACCTCCAATAGAGGTCCTATAGCTCAGTTGGTTAGAGCACCTGACTCATAATCAGGTGGTCCCTGGTTCGAGCCCAGGTGGGACCACAACAAAACCCTTGTAAGTATCAGTATTTACAAGGGTTTCTTATTAAAAAGTTGAGCAAAAAGTTGAGCAAAACCGAATGCTCAACTATTATTTTCTACTTTCATAATGTTATAATTTAGTTAGTTGTTTTCTATAATGTGAAGTGTTTTCTAATAAAAATCTGCTTTCTTCATCTAATCCAAGTTATTCTATTTTTCAAAATTAAGAACATAAAAAAGTCCCCAGCGATCACTCTGGGGACATAATCCTGATTTCACAAATCAGTAATACCAAAAGGGAATGAGAACGCTACTTTTTAACTAAAACAACCCTTTTATAAATTGGTATTTCTTTTCAAACTTATTTTCTTCGTTGTTTAATTCTTTTGTTTTTGTGAGTCTTACAGCAACATTCTTTATTTTAATCATAAAATATATTGAAAGAAATACAAAAACGATAATCATGAGTGCCAATACTTGTGTCATTTCTATAAGTTTTAATTAATTAATATTGATTGAATATTATTATTGATGTGAATACTATCGCTACTGCTATTGGAAAGACATAAAATAATTTTGACATGCTAATTTATTTAATAGTTAAAATATATTCTGAAACTTGGTCTAATTCTTCTTGTTTTAATTGTGGAAAACCTGGCATTTGTGGTGCGTCTGCTCTTTTTTTGCCTGGTTTTTTGATCCAACTTTGTAACCCTGCTTTATTTCCTTTGTATATGGAAGCCATTTCAATAACTGGCGGACCTACTAATTTTACATCGGGTTTGTGACAAGCCGTACAGTTTTGTTTGAATACGTTTTCTCCTTTTTGTGCATCCGTTAAATTTGCTGTACTTTCTTGTGCTTTCGCTTCTTTACTTTTTGCAATGGCGTCTTTTTTAATTTGTTGGAATTCATCTGTTTTTAAACGAACTAATTCACGGTGTTTTTCTAAAGCGTTCGATCTGTATATTTGACGACCAGAACCCATAAAGACAACAGTAATTGTCATTAAAATCAATACTTTTTTAAAATCTTTATCAATGGTTCTTTCGTCTCCCTGAATTCCTTTCCACATCATCCACATTGCAGGAATGGCAATTGCTGCACCTGTAAAAATTACCAAAACTAAATTCCAACCTAATCCTTTAGAAGGTAATGTTAATAATACTAATGGACCAATTAAAAATTGAATAACCGAAGCTACTAATGTTAATGAATAACCTTTTTTCTTTAATTCGTAGCGAGAAAAAGTTGGAAAAATAGTATCAAACGGATAGTTCTTTCTTCCCATATACCAATGCAAAAATAAACCTGTAATTGATAAAGAGGCAAAAATGAAATGAAAGTATCTTGGAAAAACATTCGGTAATGTCATTGCACTAAAAAAACCTTTGACTAATGCCCATTTTTCTGGAAACAGCATCAAATTAATGTTGGTTAGAAATATGAACGGAATAAACAAAAAAATGATTACTGCAACAGCTAAAATTGAGATATGTACTGGTTTATTATTTTCTAATAATTTCCAAGTGTATTTGTGTAAATAAGTTAGTAAAAATGCAACGGTTACCAAAGGAATAACCGCTATCCACATTAAACCTGTCAATGCATTTGCCGAATAAAAATAAACCGTATAAAGTACATTAATACTTAACAAAGGGGCTATACCCATTACTACAGCAATACTTTTATTCACTGTAATTGTAGTGGCTATTTCATGCGCTAAAATATCGTATTCTTTGTTTTTTAATCCTTTTATTTGTGACCAAAGCGTTAGCAATGAACCACCAACCATTAAGTTTACAAATAAAATATGTACCAAAAAAGAAATTACAAGTATGACAACTAACAACCATTCTGGCAATGGTAATGGTAACGGTAAATCTTTAGGTACTGGTGTAACGCTTTGTAATGCTATAAATAAACTATGAAACATTCTATTTGGATTTATTGATTAGGGCTGATGCCGAATTATTTGGATTTACAGAAATACCTTCTTCTTGTGCTCCTTCTAAAACATCGCCTGTTTGTTGTAAATATTTTATGTAGGTGGCTAATGCTTCTGCTTCTTTTTCATTACCTGGAAATTCGGGCATGAAATTCCTTGCAGTGTGCATATTAGGCATGTAAGCTGCCATTGAAGCCACATCTAATGGTTTACCAGTGCTGCCGTACATTCTATCAAAAACATCAAGAATGCTATTTACACCTTGTGCTGTATGACATCGACTACAAGCTATAGTAAATACATTTTTACCAGCTTCAATTTTGTTATCTTCTGTTACTTCGTTTACTGAAGTGTACGTAGCGTGCTTTAAAATACCATCTTGTTTATAAACTACATAATCATCTTCTAATAATAAATTAGAATACATATATTGTCCGATTACATAAGGTTTTCTGATAAATTCTCTTACTCTTTCAAAGAAACCTAAGTAGGCGATGGCTGTAATTACAGGAATAATAACCATGTAAGGTTTTAATACTTTCGTTTTATACACTCCAATAATTCCAACAAATAAAGTAAAACCAACTCCGCCTGCCACAAAATATTTTAGTAAATCGTAGTATTGAGAAAATGCAATTGTTCCCACTGCAGTACTCATGTTAGCAGTCATAGCTTCGGGGATAGCATTATAGTAGATATAAGCTCCAATTAATGATATTGGTGCCCAAAGTAATAACCATTTTGAAGCATATTTTACAGCATTCAAGCGCAAATTACTTCCTGCTTTTGTGAATAGTGTAATTAATAGCATACCAAATATTCCTGCCACAAGCATTGCAGTTGGTGTTCTAAAAAGTAATTGTGGCAAATAAATTGGATTTGTAAATCCGTTTAGTAAACTTTTGTTGGTTTCCCAATTGCCAGGATCCATCATAAATCCGAGAATGGAAACGATAATTGCCATGGTTATCCAAGAGAAAATACTCAAATACCAACCAAAATTAATATGCCTGATTTTTGCTTTTAAAGATGAATTACTATTTTTCCAAGTAAGAAAGTAAATCATAATTAATACTACTTCGGTAACAAAAACAAGCCATTCTATGAACCAAGCCCAATAAAAAACTCGAATTAAACTTCCAATTGAAGCTGGACTAACTAATGCAACCGAAAACCAAATTCCAACTCCAGTCATGGCACCGATAGTAGTTGTGATAATAAAAGCTACTTTCATTATTTTGTATACCATGTTATCCCATTCTAAATCGGTGATTTTGTCTTGACCACTACGAGAGACACCTCGTTGTTCTAACCAAGTAACAAAAGGCATAAAACCCACAGCTAAACCGTGGTTGATAATAACGTGTAGAATGGCGATGATTGCGATAAGCATTCTATTATTGAGCCAGTCTAAATGAAACATTGGAAAATCCATAACAAAAAAAAATTTAATGGTACAAATTTCATTTAGTTGTGCGTTAAAAACTAAAAACAAAAAAGCAGGAAGTTTCGAAAAACGTTACTGCTTACTTTGATAAAAGTGCCTTGTTTGTTGAAATTTACACTTGTTAATTTAGATTTTCAATTCTAAAGTTTTACTTTTTAGCCAAGTACATTTCAGGATTTTTCAAAAACTCATCTTTACACATTTTAGCACAGAAACCATAAAGTTTTCCTTTGTAATGTGTGGTATCGCTAACTCCGTATTTAGTAATATCCATTTTACAATAAAAATCGATTTTGTTATCGTATTTTAATTTGTTTAGTGGATTCTTTGGTTCAATAACGCTAGTAGTTTCTTTCACTACGTTGGCTTCTTTTTTGTTGCAACTGTAAGCTATTACAATTAACAACAGATAGATAAGTTTTTTCATTTTATACTTTTTTATTAATGATGGTCTTCGTTACTACATAATCCGATGATCTCATGAAAAACATCATGTAATTTTGATAATGCTTCAGTAATTTCTTTGTCGGATTTTTTGTTTTTCACTAATTTGTCTAGTTTCTTGCTATCGATTTCTAGTTTCTTAACCGCAGCCACAACTTCTTTTGAATTAAACTCTGCAGGAATAATCGATTTTGCTAATAACTCGGCTTTTTGAACCATTTCTCCGCTACGTTCTTTAATTGGTTGCAAGTTGCCTTCTTCACTAGGATGAAAGGTTTGTGACATTACTTGATGAAAATCTTTTAAAGCTTGCCAATCATCAAATTTCCCTTTCTTTTTAGGAGTAGCTGTTTTGTAGTAGTTACTTACCTCGTTCCAATTAATCACATTCCAAATTGCAGTTAAATAATCTGCTCGTTTGTTTTGATATTTTAAATAATAGGCGTGTTCCCAAACATCAATTCCTAAAATAGGCATTCCTTTATTTTCGGCTACATCCATTAATGGGTTATCTTGATTAGCCGTTGTGCAAATGGCAAGTTTTCCTTCTTGACCTACGTATAACCAAACCCAACCTGAACCAAAACGAGAAGTGGCAGCTGCATTCACTTTTTCTTTTAAGGCTTCTAAACTTCCAAAAGTTTCATTAATTGCCTTTTCTAAATCGGCAGATGGCTTGGTGTTTTTTTCTGGGGTAAGAATTGACCAAAAGAATTCGTGGTTAAAATGCCCTCCAGCATTGTTTCGTATTGTAGGACTTAATTTAGAAACATTGGCAAAAACTTCTGTAATGGTCATTTTTTCAGCATCTGTTCCAATGACAGCAGTATTTAAGTTTTTCACATAAGATGCATGATGTTTGCTGTAATGGATCTCCATTGTTTGTGCATCAATAAATGGTTCTAAAGCATTGTAATTATATGGCAATGGCTTTTGTGTAAACTGCGCTGATACTGAAACACAGATTAATAAGAGAACGGATAAAATTTGATTTTTTTTCATTGTTTTAAATGTTAATTGTTGTTTAATGACTTGCATTTTTTCTGAATTGTTCTGGTGTTGTACATGTTTGCTTTTTGAAGAAGGTTATAAAATAGGATACATTTTCGAAACCTAAATCGTGCGCTATTTCATTTATTGATAGATTGGTGTAATGTAAAAGTCGTTGTGCTTCTATCGTTATTCTTTTTCTAACAATATCACCTGCTGTTTTACTTGCTTCGCTTTTGCAAATTTTGTTAAGATAATTGGGTGTTACGTGTAACTTTTCGGCATAGAATGAAGGCATTTTATTTTCTCTAAAATGTTGTTCTACTAATTTTTCAAATTCTTTTACTTTTTCGTTTTTGCTATTATGTGTTTTCGTAATTATTTGTGGATTGTAAATGCGTTCCAGTTGAACTAATAAAATGTTCAGATAGGAACGAAGTACTTTTGTCTTGTCTTTGAGTATCGCACTATATTCATACTCAAATAATTCAAAAAATGTTTGTAAATGTTCTTTTTGAAACGAATTTAAAGACATATAAGGTTTACAACCATTCTCAAAAAACGAAAAATCATTTAAAGAGTTATTGTTGTAACGCAATGAAAAAAACGTCTCGGTAAACGAAATAATTTTGCCTGATGTATCGGGATGTAAATTTATTTTGAAAATACAATTAGGTTGAATAATAACAACTTTAGGGCAATTAAAATAAATTTTATGATTATCAATTTCAATTTCACCATGGCAAGAATCTAAAAACAAAATTGAATAAAAATCTTGTTTGTGTGATTCTTCAACGAATGGAAATTTAGTATTAAATCCTTTTAGGGAATCATAAAAAATATCATAATTACTGTTGCTAAAATCCCCCAAATTGCAAATCGAGATTAAACTTGATTGCATAATTGGTTAGTTTTAAATTAATAATTACTTTGAATTATTAAACTAACTCGGGTGGATTTTCAAAACTGAAAAGGAAGGAAGTGTATTTAGTTGTTTTATGATAACTAAATTTATTTTTTAAAATGCTTTCAGAATATTTTGGTGTTTGGATTACAACAAAATGTGGAGCAATGAAAATACTGTCTTTTTCTATTGTAGTTATATTTTTCTTATTCTCATTTTGTTCTTTATTCAATTCTTTAGTAAGGAAACATTGCCCTTTACACGTTGGTATTTTATCAAATCTATTGATACATAAATTGGATGCAATATATTCTCTGTTTATTTGAAATGAAGTTATTATCCATAAACTTTTTGTCGTTTGGACGGTAAAAATAAAAAGAAAAAAAATGACAATTACTTTTTTCATTTCATCTATTCTTTTAATAATAATTTTATATCATTAATCAAACGTTTTGTTTCGTCAGGATTTGTTCCATCATAAACTCCTCGAATGTATCTGTTTTCGTCAACCAATAAAAGTCCACCACCATGAACTAAACCACCTGGTTCTTTTACATCTGGATAAGCTGTTGTAAAATAACTTTTTGTTGCAATACTAAAAATACTGTCTTTGTTGCCTGTTACAAAATACCAGTTTTCATTTAATTTTAATGAAGATTTATACAGTTTCAATTTTTTTATACTGTCTCTTTCAGGGTCAATAGTGTGTGATAAATAATTGACTTTCGGATTATTTTTATAAATTTCATAAACTTTATTAAGTTCAAAATTCATTTTTGGACAAATTGTAGGGCAAGAAAGAAAAATAAAATCGGCAACGTAGATTTTATTTTCAAAAGTATTATTGGTTATAACAGAGCTGTCTTGATCTATGAATGAAAAGTCTTTAATTTTAGAGTATAAGGTATCATTACCCTTAATAATCGGATTGCCTAAAAAAGGTAATCTTTTGGGTTTTTGAGAACAACCTATAGTTATTAATAAAAATAAAAACCAAATGCTTTTTTTCATTTGGCAAATATAAGCATTTGTGTAGTTTTATGAAAATTTGAAGTAGGCAAATCCAAAATCAAATTTTAATGCAGATTTTTTTTAATTTTATAAAGTTCAATGCCATAATCTTCCCAGGTGGGACCAAAATAATAGAAAGACCTCACTTACCTGTGAGGTCTTTTTTG
>NZ_JBMOGV010000009.1:0-43699 GCF_049318185.1 Flavobacterium sp.
AATTTATAAATTTTAAATAGAAATAGAAAATCTCAATTCAATATATTTGTAAATTATAATTGATAACTCTTTACTTAAAATGACATTAATAAAATCTATATCAGGTATTCGTGGAACCATTGGTGGCAAAGTTAGTGATAATTTAACACCTGTTGATGCAGTTAAATTTGCTTCGGCATATGGAACTTTTCTGAAAGTGGGGAGCTGGAAGCTGGAAGCTGGAATAAAGTTAAAAGTTGTGATTGGTCGTGATGCCCGTATTTCTGGGCCAATGATTCATAATTTGGTTGTCAATACTCTGATTAGTTTAGGGATTGATGTAATTGACTTGGGATTGTCAACTACGCCAACAGTTGAGATAGCAGTTCCAATGGAAAAAGCCGATGGTGGAATTATTTTAACCGCATCACATAATCCAAAACAATGGAATGCATTGAAGTTGTTAAATGCAAAAGGCGAATTTTTAAGTGGTGATGACGGTGCAAAGATTTTAGAAATTGCCGAAGCTGAAGCTTTTGATTTCTCTGAAGTAGATGATTTGGGTGAAATCACGATTAATGACGCTTACATGGATATTCATATTGACGAAGTTTTGGATTTGCCTTTGGTAGATGTTGAAGCTGTTGCTAAAAGAAAATTTAAAGTGGTTGTGGATGGCGTAAATTCTTCGGGAGGAATAATTATCCCAAATTTATTGGAGCAAATGGGTGTTGAAGTTGTCAAATTATATTGCGAACCCAGTGGCCATTTTCCTCATAATCCAGAACCATTGAAGGAACACTTGGGCGATATTTGCAAACTCGTTTTAGAGGAAAAAGCCGATTTTGGAATTGTGGTTGATCCAGATGTTGATAGACTAGCGTTTATATCTAATGATGGTGAAATGTTTGGAGAAGAATATACACTGGTGGCTTGCGCCGATTATGTGTTGAGCAAAACTCCAGGAAATACGGTTTCAAATATGTCGTCTTCTCGTGCTTTAAGAGACATTACAAATAAACACAACGGAAGTTATCAAGCCAGTGCTGTGGGTGAAGTGAATGTGGTGGAATTAATGAAAAAGACAAATGCTATTATTGGGGGTGAAGGAAATGGAGGTATCATTTATCCCGAATTGCATTATGGAAGAGATAGTTTGGTAGGTGTGGCGTTGTTCCTAACTTATTTGGCAAACCAAGATAAAACTGTTGCTGAACTGCGCGCTTCATATCCACAATATTATATGAGCAAAAATAAAATTGAACTAACGCCACAAATTGATGTTGACGCTATTTTAGTTGCAATGACTGATAAATACAAAAACGAAAATATCACTACGATTGATGGTGTGAAAATAGATTTCCTAACAGAATGGGTTCATTTACGTAAGTCAAATACCGAACCAATAATCCGAATTTATACTGAAGCACCATCGCAAGAGTCAGCAGATACATTAGCATTGAGAATTATTGATGAAATAAAAGCTGTTGCTGGGATTTAATTCAAATTTATATTTTTCAAAAATTTAGAAATCACTCCGTTAATTTCTTCCGAAAGTTTTGCTTTATAAATTAATAGAATATATAATACACTAAGTAAAATAGATTTTAATCCTATGTTGATAATAGCATGAAACGGAAAATCCCAAAAGTAAAACAATAAGAAAAAAACAGCTAAAATACCAAGAGAATATAAAGTCTTTACAGTAAATGGAAATAAATTCATTTGCTTAATAACAAAAAATAATTTGATGGTGTTATAAATCATCACTGTTAGTAATGTAGCAAAAGCCGAACCTTCAATGCCATAAAGTGGAATAAAAATCATGTTCAAAACTATCATTAACAAAACCGTAAAAACACCGAACAGCAAAACAGTTCTGTAGTGTATAGTATTTACTATAATCGAATTGTTATTGCCTAATAATACATCATAGAATTTGGATAATCCGATAAGGAAAACAACCATTATTCCCCCACTGTAATCCTTAGGAATCAGTTGGTACATTTCTTTGATATTTACAAAAATGAGTATCATGATAAATCCACCAATCACCTGTAGATTGATAGCACTTTTTTTATACAAATCGTTCAGTTCATCGTGTTTGTTTTCTACCATTAATTTTGAAGTAATTGGCGCAATGATTTGTGTCATAGCTCTACTTGGCACAGCAATTACGGTTGCAATAAATATGGCTACGGCATATAATGCATTCTGACCGATGTCTTTATATTGTGGAATCATTACTTTATCAAAATCGACCAACATTACAGCAACGCCACCTGAAACAATAATAAAACCCGAATATTGCACAATCTCTTTTGCATTTTTTGGTATGACGAAACGTAAAACTGGCATTTTCACCGAAATAGCATAGAGTTTCATAGCAATCATTTGTGCAAAGTAGGCCAGAGCTACACTATAGACAAAAGTATCTTTGGCAATCCAATCAAAATGAACTCCAACAAGTAAAAGCATAACTACTAAACGCACTAAAACTTCACTAATAAAATTCCCAATAACGGATTGCATATGTACTTTTGCCCATGCGTAAAACACTTCAAAATAAGCCATGAATAAACCAATAATAGGAATCAGCCAAAAGAAAGGTTTCAAAGTTGGATTTTCCTGAATCCAACTATGCGAAATTTGGTCGTAGAAAAAATAAAACCCCAATCCCAAAGGAATTATTAATGCCAAAGGTAAAATCAGCATAAAGGTTAAAAACTCATCGCGTTCTTTTTGATTTTTATAGGAAGAAAAGAATCTGATTAAGGTATTCTGAGCACCAAATGCCATCAAAGGCATCATAATATTAGCGCCTGAAAGTACTGTGGCAACAATTCCATAATGCAATTTTCCGAGAAAATGAGTGTAAAAAAACAACGCATTAACAGCACCAATTCCAAACCCAAGAAAAGTGATAATGGTGTTTTTAATAGCTTGACTTTGGACGATTCCCATGGTTTAATTTTGTATTTAATCTCCCGAACAAATGTCGTTATAAAAATTTACCAGTTTGTCTAAAGTAGCAAATGTAAATTCATGATTTTTTATTTTTTTAACCAATAGCTCACAATCACTAAAATATTTTGATGTTGATTTAATGTAATTATCTTTAACTATAGTTGGATATTCTTCACTTTCTTTTTTCAAATAATATGCTTCTACTTCTGCTTTAGCCATGCCTCCTGAAGTCAAATAAACATCAACTATTTTTGTTTGTTTATAAAGTTTTACAGCTCCATCGGTAACAACTTCTAATAGCTCCATTTTTTCATATTTATCGACCTTCAAATATTCCATTATTCTTGAATTTTCAAAATAGAGGAAAGTAATCCCTTTTACATCTTCTGAAGTCCATAAATCGGGTTTTTCATTTTCTGTAACTCGAAATAATATTTTATCTCGTGATCTAAAAGAAGCAAAATCATTAGCTTTTTTTATCATTCCTAAACCTTTTATAGAGGTTCCGTCTTTGAAAAAAAGTATAGCTTCTTGTGTTTGCCCAAAAAGTGAAACTGTTAAAAACAGAAAAAAAAGCGAGCAGTTTTTAGTCATATTTGTTAATTAATTCAACTAATTTCTCTGTCAAATTTTTTCTGGAATACTGTTGCAAACCAACAGCATTTACTTTCAGATTTTTATTTTGATATTCTTGATAATACTCCAAAAGTAATGCTTTCAGCTTTTCTTTTTCATTATAGGTAAAGAAAACTCCCGTATTGGTTGAAGTAATTATTTCGGCAAAATCAGAACCATCTGGACCAATGGCGATGATTGGTCTTTCGGAAACCATATATTCAAAAAGTTTTCCTGGAATGATGCTCTTTGTGTCTTCAGAATTAATTTCGATTAGTAATAAAACTTGTGATTTACGTTGGTATTCCACCGCTTCTTGATGGGAAACATAACCCAAATTTAAGACATAATCAGTAAGTTTAAACTCCGAAATGGTATCCAACACTTCCTGACTTATAGCTCCAATTAATTTTAGCTGGAAATCATTTTTAAAGGTTTCATTTTCAGTAACCAATTCTTGTAGGGTTTGCCACAGTATTCTCGGATTTCTTTCGGATAAAAAAGAACCTATATGCGCTAAGGAGAATTTATTATCTAATGGTTGTTTTTCAACGTGTTCAATATCATAGCCATTCGTAATGACTTCAATCGGTCGAGAAGTTATTACTTGAAATTCCGTTTTAGTAGTTTTACTTGTCACAATAATAGTATCAGCCGAATTCAATACTGCTGCCTCTAAAGCTTTGTGTTTTTTTTCGGCATAAGAAGAAAGCTTCAACGCTTTGTGATACCCAATAGTTGTCCACGGATCACGAAAATCAGCCAACCATTTTATATTCAATTCTTTTTTTAATTCTAAACCAATCAAATGCAAACTGTGTGGTGGACCAGAAGTTACTATGGTATCAATATCGTTTTCTTGAATGTATTTTTTTAAATAAGAAACGGAAGGTTTTACCCAAAGAAAACGAGCATCAGGAATAAAAATATTACCTCGAACCCAAAGCAAGGTTTTTTCAAAAAAAGATTGTTTCTTTTGGTTAGGAATAATTCCCGAACTGATTTTTTTGGTTTTGTCTTTTCCAAAAAATGAAGCCAATCTATAGGGTTCAAAGATTTTGTTTTTGAGGATAATTACTTTGTCTGAAACTTCACTTTCCAATCCTTTGTCAATAATAGGATACGTTGGATTTTCAGGAATATAAATTATGGGTTGAATGTTGAAATCGGGCAGATACTTCACAAACTTTAACCATCGTTGCACTCCTGGACCACCAGCTGGCGGCCAATAATAGGTGATGATTAAAAGTTTTTTTGGTTCAGACATTTATTCTTTTTTCTTGCCTTTTTTGTCAAAATAAACACCACCAATAATCACTAATAACATTCCTATTGAACTAAACAAAGCAATCGTACTTCCAGTTTTTATTACTTGTGGTTCAAACTTGAATTCAATGGTATGTTTTCCTTTTGGGATTTCAATGCCTCTTAGGGTATAATCAACTTTGTAAATTTTAGTTTCCTTTCCATCAATCGTAGCTTTCCAACCATTTTTATAATAAATTTCAGAGAAGACAGCAAAGCCATCACCTGAACTATTTGAAGTATAGATTAAATGATTTGGTTTGTATACATCCAAATTGATTGTTGATAAACTGTCAAGTGTGAATTTACTTTTAATACCACGAGGTTCAACATCGTATTCATTGTTTATTTCACTTTTATTAATAATTGCAACATCTTTGGTTTCAATATTTCCTAAATGTTTTATTTCTTCATCAGCATTGTTAACAGTTACTATTTGCTTTACAAACCATGCATTGCCATTATGAAACGGATTGACAATTGGAATATCGCCTTTTTCAGTACCAACAATCAAGTATTTTATATTGAATGCATTGATGATTGGAATACTTTTGTTTAGAGAAAGTGTTTTGGTGTCCACTATACTGCCCAAGTTATCCATACTTTTTTCTATCAAATGGTCATATACTTCTTGAAAACGTCGTGGTTTTACAGCGCTATACCCACCTATTGATTTATGAAAATAGGATGACCTTGAATTAGATAATCCGCCATCTAATTCATAAACTCTAAAGTTGGTATTGTCAGCAAGTATTAAAGAATCTGCTGGAGTTGGCTCAAAAGGGACATCTACTTCATGGGCACTTCTGAATTGTTGACCATCATTACTCACATAGTTTTTATCAATAAAAAATAAATCTCCAACCATGAAAATGCCAATCATAATTACAGCTGTATTTTGAGCAAGTTTTTCTTTGATATAAAAATAAAGCACTCCAAAAGTAACTGTAAATAGAAAACCAGAACGTAACAAATCGGCATTGTATAAATCTCTTCTGTCTTCTTTCAAAGCATCTATAAAACTTGGTCCAAATGATTTATCGGGCTGTTGTTTTAACATCGATAAAAGCTGTCCATCTATTTCTCCAACAAAATTGAACATGCTTTTACCCACAAAAAGAATTATGATAATACCCAGAGTGGTTGCCGCTGTTTTCCATAAACTAGACCATTGTTTTTCTTTATCAGTTGTGAAAAATGATTGTAATCCCATAATAGCTAATATAGGAACACACAATTCTAACAATACTTGTATGGAAGAAACGGCTCTGAACTTATCATAGACAGGAACATGATCAATAAAGAAATCAGTTAATAAGGAGAAATTTTTACCCCAAGAAAGTAATAAAGAGAAAATGGCTCCAGCCAAAAAAGCATATTTTATTTTTCGTTTATCATGATAGAGTGTTAATACAAAAAGGAAAAAAATCACAGCCCCAATGTATGCCGGTGCTGCAACTTGCGGTTGATTCCCCCAATAAGTTATAGCATAATTATCGGTAAATTCTTTGGCTTCTTCTGGTGATGCACCATAGTTGAGCATGAAATTATAGACATGGGAGTCATCAGTAAGTTTCTGATTATTGCCACCACCAAATAATCGTGGCACAAATAAATTCAAACTTTCTGCTACACCATAACTATATTCAGTGATATAATCTCTGTCCATTGTGATGTTGCTCTCTTTTTTTGAACCATCAGGATTTATAGTCAACTCACTTTTCCCACGTGTGCTAAAGTCTGCATATTCTTTGGTAGCCAATAAACTTGTCGCATTAGCACCAATGGCAAATACCAATGCAATAGCAAATGTTCCAATTATTTTTGGTAAAGCTTTTAAATCTTTTTCCTGATAAAGTTTATACAAAAAGTAAAAACTCATCACTATCAAAAGCAACAACAAATAATAAGTCATTTGAAAATGATTGGCAGTTATTTCAAGAGAAACGGCAATCATTGTTAGTATGCCGCCATGCAGATATCTTTTCCTAAATACAAGGATAAAACCAGCTATTACTAATGGCATATAGGCTATAGCATGAGCTTTGGCATTATGTCCAACACCTAAAATGACTATTAGATAGGTTGAGAATCCAAAAGCTAAAGCACCAAAAAATGCCTTTAACGGATCAATTCGTAATACTAAAAGTAGACCATAAAATCCTAAAAAATATAAGAATAAATAATCTGCGGGTCTTGGTAAAAATCGCAATAGTTCATCAAATTTCCCGATACAATCATGAGGATATTTTGCTCCCGATTGGTAAGTTGGCATTCCGCCAAAGGAAGAATTTGTCCAATAAGGTTCAGTGTGATATTCAGCACGGAAATCATTTTGTTCTTTTGCCATACCAGTAAAATTGACGATATCGTGCTGGTATATTTTTTTTCCTTGTATAACGGGATAAAAGTAAATTAGAGCAATTAGGATGAAACCAATGATGGCTAAAAAGTGTGGATATAACTTTTGAAGTTGTTTCATGTTTTTGGATAAGGTTTTCAAGTAACAATTATTCTATTTCTTCAAAATCTACATACTCACCAACAATCTTTTTTTCTTTTGGTTTTTCTGTATTTGAAGTTTGAGTATTGCTTTTTTGTTGATGATTTTGTTGTTGCTGTTGAAATTGTTCAGAAGCTTTTTGGACAACTTTTTTAGCTATAACAGGCAAAAATAATTTTGCTAAAAACTTGATGACATAGTAAATAATTAATAAATAAAATAAGTCTTCTATCAATCCAGCTAAAGATGCGGTTTCCATTTTATAAATAATTTTTGTCAAAAATACTAAATTCTATAATGTAATTTTCGCTTTGACTTCTTAAATAAATGATAAAATACATTACTTTTGATTAACAAAGTTGCAACACATATAATTATCTATTTATGACTAATTTAAAAAGGATATTAATTATTATTTTATTGATGTGTACTGCTACTCATTATGCTCAATACACAGATATTATAAATTCTAATAGACCAGGAAAATCTATGTCGGCTTTTTCGGTTGGAAAAACTGTTATTCAAGCCGAAGGTGGTTTGTATGGTATTAAAGAAAAACACGATTTATCGCGTTATGAAGCTAATGGATTTGGAACTGAATTAGATGTGAGATACGGAGTTTTTATTGATCAATTTGAATTTGTTATGAATACTCAATATCAGTATGATTGGTATCAAGCACCTTTGATTAATGATACACGAGGTGGTTTCAAACAATTTACTTTAGGAGCAAAATATTTAATTTTTGATCCTTTCATAAAACTAAAAGACGATAAACCCTATGTTAAAACTTGGAAAGCTAATCATAGTTTTAGTTGGAAACAATTTATTCCAGCTATTGCGGTTTATGGTGGTTTTAATCTACAATTAGGAACAAATCCGTTTACATACGAGGGGGATGCTAAGTTTAGTCCAAAAGCGATGTTAATTACTCAAAATCAATTTGGAACCAAATGGGTTTTTGTAACTAATATTATTGCTGATAAGGTTACTTCAAAATATCCAAGTTATGGTATTATAGCAACTATGACTAGAGGGTTCAATATGCGTTGGTCAGGTTTTTTAGAAATGCAAAGCTATAAAAGTGATTATTATGCTGATAATATTTTTCGTTCAGGCGCTGCCTATTTAGTGAGAGAAAATATTCAGTTGGATGCTTCTTTGGCAAAAAACATTAAAGATACTCCAGCTATACTTTATGGAAGTGTAGGTCTTTCATGGCGTTTTGACAGTAATTATGAAACCAATTACAAAACAATTAAAAAAGATAAAATAGACGATAAGAAAAAATCTAAAAAAGATAAAGGCAAAAAAAGAAAAGACGAAGTAGAATTAGAAAACCTGAAACCATAATGATTACTATTGTTGAAGCTAATTCCAAAAAACTGCTCAAAGATTTCGTAAAATTTCCATTTACTATTTATAAAAATCATCCCTATTGGGTTCCGCCGTTAATTGCTGATGAATTAGAAACTTTTGATAAAACAAAAAACCCAGCATTTACTTCGGCTGAGGCCTATTTTTATTTGGCTTTTAAAGAAAATAAAATAGTTGGGAGAATTGCCGCTATCATCAACTGGGGAGAAGTAAAAGATCAACAAAAGAAAAAAGTTCGCTTTGGTTGGTGGGATGTTATTGATGATATAGAAGTGACAAAAGCTTTACTTGAAAAAGTGTATGAACTTGGTCATAAAAATAATCTAGAATATGTTGAGGGTCCAATGGGTTTTTCTAATTTAGATAAAGTTGGAGTTTTGACAGAAGGTTTTGATGAAATTGGTTCTATGATTACTTGGTATAACTTCCCATATTACAAGAATCATTTAGAAATGTTAGGTTTTACTAAAGAAAAAGAATATTTAGAAAATCGTTTTCCTTTTTCGAATGTTAAACCAGAAATGTTCTCGAAAGTAAATGAATTGATAAAAAAACGTTACAAATTAAAAGCAATAAATTTTAGTAATAATAAAGATATAATGCCTTATGTTGATGAAATGTTTGATTTGTTCAATGCAAGTTATGCAAGTTTATCTTCTTTTGTAGCAATTACGGCTGTTCAAAAAGAATTTTTTAAAAATAAATATATAAGTTTTATCAATCCTGAATACATTAAGTTTATAGTAGATAAAGACCAAAAGATGATTGCGTTCAGCATTGTAATGCCTAGTTTCTCAAAAGCTCTTCAAAAAGCAAAAGGAAGTCTGTTTCCTTTTGGATTTTATCATTTGCTTAAAGCCAAAAAAGAAAGCAAGGAAGTATTGTTCTACTTAATAGGTGTTGACCCTGAATACCAAAGTAAAGGGGTAACCGCTATAATTTTTATTGAATATTACAAAACATTTAAAGAAAAAGGCATTCAAAATTGTATTAGAACTCCTGAGTTAGAAGAAAATCACGCCATACATAATCTTTGGAAACATTTTGATCCAGAGGTTTTTAGAAAGAGAAGAACATATAGTAAGATTTTATAAAAGTGTATTAGTTTTGACTTGTATTTTTGCTCTTATTTACAGAGACTATAATCCCAATTAATAAAGCAATAGTTATAAATCCTAATGAAACCCATTCAGGAAATTTATAATAATGAACTATAATCATTTTAATTCCAACGAAAGCAAGTATGGCAATTAAGCTAAATTCTAAATAACTAAACTTTTCTAACATATTTGCCAAAAAGAAATACATAGAACGAAGCCCAAGAATAGCAAAAATATTAGAACTAAAAACTAAAAATGGATCAGTGGTAATGGCTAAAATAGCTGGCACACTATCTATCGCAAAAAGCATATCCATAACTTCAATTACTATTAAAGCAACAAAAAGAGGTGTAGCATGATTTATACTGTCAATTTTTGTAAAAAAATGTTCTTTTTCTGTATGGCTTGTTATTGGTATTACTTTACCAATAATTCGATATACTAAAGATTTCTTTGGTTCAAACTCTTCTTCATTTTTTTTAAACAACATTTTAAATGCTGTAAAAATCAAAAAGGCTCCAAACAAATAGGTCATCCAACTAAATTTATTAATTAAGACAACCCCAAAAAATATCATCAAACCTCTAAATATAATAGCTCCTAAAATTCCCCAAAACAAAACTCTATGTTGGTATTTTTGAGGTATTTTGAATGAAGCAAAAATTACTGCCATTATAAAAATATTATCTATGCTTAAGGATAATTCAATTAAATAGCCCGTAATATATTTCATTGTAGCAACAATAGGTTTTATTCCAGTTGGATTAGCTACAAATCCATTGCTGTATATCCAATGTACAATTCCAGAAAAAATAAAAGATAATATTACCCATATTGCAGTCCAAATCCCCGCTTCTTTAGGTTTTATAATATGCGGATTTTTATTAAATACTCCTAAATCTAAAGTTAGAAATATTATAATTATTGATAAAAAAGCGATCCAAACTATCATGTTCTTTTATTTTAATGATACAAATATAGTTGTTTGAATTTTCAAAATATAATTATTTATTAATACGTGATATAAGGCAATAAGATTATATTTTTTAATAAATGTCCCCTAAAAAAGTAGGGTATATATCTTTTTAATTTAAAATAATATTATATTTGCATCATATTATCAGGGTATAACTTTTAAAATTAATTATTTATGTCAACTTTACGTTTCCAAGCATTAAAAGATGCATCGGGTAGAAAGCCCGTAAAATTTGAAGAAGCTGTTAGAAAATCAGCTATTTTCGGTGCCAATGTGTTTAATGATAAAGCAATGAAGCAGTTTTTAACTTCAGATGCATATAAAGGAGTGAAAGATGCCATTTTGCACGGAACAAAAATTGACAGAAAACTAGCAGATTATATTGCTATGGGAATGAAAGAATGGGCAGTTGCAAAAGGTGTAACTCATTATACACACTGGTTTCAGCCGTTAACAGGAGCAACTGCTGAAAAGCATGATGCTTTTTTTGAAACATCATATGATGGTTCAGATCCTTTAGAAAAATTTGGAGGTGGACAATTAGTGCAACAAGAGCCAGATGCATCTTCTTTTCCTAATGGTGGCATTAGAAATACATTTGAAGCTCGTGGATATACTGCGTGGGATCCAACTTCTCCAGCATTTATTTTTGGTACTACATTATGTATTCCAACTGTTTTCATTTCATACACAGGTGAAGCTTTAGATTATAAAACTCCCCTTTTGCGTGCCTTAAATGCTGTTGATGAAGCTGCAACTGATGTGTGTAAATATTTTGATAAAAATGTCAAAAAAGTAACCGCTACTCTAGGTTGGGAACAAGAATATTTTTTAATAGATAGTTCATTAGCTAATTCAAGACCAGATTTGTTATTAACAGGCAGAACGCTTTTAGGACATACTTCAGCAAAAGGACAACAATTAGATGACCATTATTTTGGTTCGATCCCTTCACGCGCTCTAAACTTTATGCGTGAATTGGAAGAAGAATGTATGTTGTTAGGAATTCCAGTAAAAACACGTCATAATGAAGTAGCACCAAATCAATTTGAATTAGCACCAATTTTTGAAGAGACTAATTTAGCAGTTGATCATAATTCTTTATTGATGGATGTGATGTCAAAAGTGGGCGAACGTCACGATTTTAAAGTGTTGTTTCATGAAAAACCTTTTAAAGGTGTAAATGGTTCAGGAAAACATAATAACTGGTCAATGGCTACAGATACCGGAGTTAATTTATTATCTCCAGGAAAAACACCAATGAGCAATTTGCAGTTCCTATCTTTCTTTATAAATACAATTAAAGCCGTTCAAGAGTATGAAGAATTATTGAGAGCCTCAATCGCTACTGCTAGTAATGACCATCGTTTAGGAGCTAATGAAGCACCACCGGCAATAATATCAGTTTTTATTGGAGCGCAATTGACAAAAGTATTGGCTGAATTAGAAGGTGTGACTAATGGCAAATTATCACCAGAAGAAAAAACAGATTTAAAATTGAATGTTGTAGGTAAAATTCCAGATGTATTATTAGATAATACTGATAGAAATAGAACTTCCCCTTTTGCTTTTACAGGAAATAAATTTGAATTCCGTGCAGTTGGTTCTTCTGCAAACTGTGCTAACGCAATGACAACTTTGAATTCAATAGTTGCAAAACAATTAAAAGAGTTTAAAAAAGAAGTAGATACTTTAATCGAGAAAAAAGATTTAAAGAAAGACGAAGCAATCTTCAATGTTTTGAGAGAATACATTAAAGAAACTAAAAATATTCTTTTTGAAGGTGATGGTTACAGTGATGCGTGGGAAAAAGAAGCTAAAAAACGTGGTTTGAGTAACCATAAAACTACTCCAGCAGCTTTGAAAGCTAAAGTGTCTAAAAAAGCATTAGACTTATTCAAAGATTTAAGCGTAATGAACCACGTTGAAGTAGAGGCACGTTACGAAATTGAATTAGAAGAATACACTAAAAAAATTCAAATTGAAGGTAGAGTTTTGGGAGATATTGCTAGTAATCATGTTATTCCAACTGCAATTCGTTACCAAAATACTTTGATTGAAAATGTTCGTGGTTTGAAAGAAATCTTCGGAAAAGACTTCGATAAAATTGCAAAAGAACAAATTGTTTTAATCAAAGAAATTTCAGTTCACATCGAAGGAATTATTACAAAAGTGGAGGAAATGACTGAAGCTCGTAAAAAAGCAAATGCATTAACAGACGCTCAAAAAATGGCTGAAATGTACTGCGATAAAGTAAAACCATACTTCGAAGTTATCCGTGAACATTGCGATAAATTGGAATTATTAGTAGATGATGAGATTTGGACATTAACCAAGTACAGAGAATTATTGTTTACCAAATAAATATCTTAAAAATTAATTTACACCCAGCAGTTTATTATATTGTTGGGTGTTTTTTATTTAAAATAGCTTAACTTCGTTTTAATAATTATATTTTATGAAACAAGTTTTTATTTGTTTTTTGTATTTTATATTTGCAAGTTCTGTTTTTGCACAAGAACAGTTTGACGTTTATTTTGACAGTAATAAATTTGAATTAAATACCCAAGAAAATGAAAAACTAAATCATTGGATTTCTGAAAATAAGAACAATAAAATACTTGCAATTCAAGGTTTTACTGACGAAGATGGTACATCTAGTTTTAATGATACTTTGGCACAAAAACGCGTTGATTACATTTTTCAGAATATAAAAAATAAGATTAAGATTCGAGAAGATTTTAAAACCAGAAGTTTTGGGGAAAGTTTTAATCAGTCAATCCATAAAGCTGAAAATAGAAAAGTTATTATTTTTTACATCCTAGAAAAAGATTTATCTCTAGAAGAAGAAATTTTGGGAATTAAAAAAGAAGTTGTTGCTGTAGATGTTAAATCCGAAATAGTTTATCCCGAAAAATTAGTTTTCGATAATCCTAATGGAACCAAATCTGAATTCAAATTGGATAGAGTTTTTATGAAGAAAGTAGGCGAAGCTAAACCTGGAGAAAAATTGAAAATCGAAAACCTTAACTTCATCATCAATACATTTGCTGTAATGAATGAATCACGAGGAAAAATGTATGAGTTGCTATTAGTTTTGCAAAAAAACCCAAAATTAAAAATTGAAATTCAAGGACATTTATGTTGTATGCTAGCAGATAGAAATGATTTATCAACCCAAAGAGCCAAAGCAATTTATAATTTTCTAGTCATAAATGAGATTTCAAAAAGTAGATTGGCTTACAAAGGTTTCGGTAGTAATCAACCCATTTATCCTTTGCCCGAAAAGGACGAGAATGAACGCGCTGCTAATCGCAGGGTAGAAATTTTAATCTTAGAGAATTAATATGAAAAAGTATACTTGTTTTTTATTGTTTTTCTTACCTATTTTTTGTTTTTCACAAAAACAGTTTGAAGTTTTTTTTGATTTTAATAAAGATTTCCCAAATCAAAATTCAATTTTAGCCATAAATGAATGGATTGCAAAAAATAAAAATATTGAAATCAAAAGCTTATTAGGCTATTGTGATAGCATCGATAGTAAAGATTATAATAAAAAATTAGCAGAAAGGAGAATTAACAATGTGTATGATTTGCTAGAAAAAAGTGCTTTAAAATTCAATAAAAATCTTGAACGCATTGCATTTGGAAAAGATTTCAAACAATCAAAAATTCAAGCTGAAAATAGAAGAGTTACCATTTTTTTTAATGAAGAAGTAATCAAATTTGTTGAAAGTGAATTGAATAAACTTATCAGAAATTCCAAAGTTGGTGAAACTATAAAACTTCCTAATATTTATTTTTTTAACAATTCAGCCAGAATTGTACCCAAATCACAACCTACATTAAATGATTTACTTTGTGCTATGGAAGAAAATCCTAAATTAAAAATTGAAGTTCAAGGGCATATTTGTTGTCAATTGTTAAATGATAAAAACGATGTTTCTACTGCCAGAGCCAAAGCCATATATTCTTACCTCATAAGAAATAAAGTTGATAGAAAAAGATTAACGTTTAAAGGGTTTGGTGTCACCAAACCAATTCATAAAATTCCTGAAAAAAATGAAGTTGAAGCCGATGAAAATCGTAGAGTTGAGATTTTAATACTAGAAAATTAATTATTAAATTCCAAATTCTTAAATCCCAGATGAAATCTTATCTTTGTGTCACAACATTCTCCCTAAGCTTGTCTAAGGGCAACTAACTACAAAAAAATGAGTTCTGATAACAGCCAACGTTACAACCTTAGGGGAGTTTCTGCTTCCAAAGAAGATGTGCATAACGCCATCAAAAACATTGATAAAGGATTATTCCCAAAAGCTTTTTGCAAAATTGTTCCAGATTATTTGACAAATGATGATGCTTATTGCCTTATCATGCACGCTGACGGTGCAGGAACAAAATCTTCTTTGGCCTATATGTATTGGAAGGAAACAGGTGATTTATCTGTATGGAAAGGCATTGCACAAGACGCATTAATTATGAATATTGATGATTTGTTATGCGTTGGAGCAACTGATAATATTTTACTTTCATCAACTATTGGAAGAAATAAAAATTTAATTCCAGCCGAAGTGATATCAGCGATTATAAATGGAACGGAAGAATTAATAGCAGAATTAATAACTTATGGAGTTACTATACATTCCACAGGAGGCGAAACTGCCGATGTTGGAGATCTAGTTAGAACTATTATTGTGGATTCTACAGTAACAGCAAGAATGAAACGTAGCGATGTAATTGATAATGCAACTATTCAAGCTGGCGATGTCATTGTTGGTCTAGCTTCTTTTGGACAAGCCAACTACGAAAAAAATTATAATGGTGGAATGGGCAGCAATGGTTTGACATCGGCAAGACATGATGTTTTTTCTAAATATTTAGCCTTAAACTATCCAGAGAGTTTTGATTCTTCTGTTCCCGATGATTTAGTATATTCTGGAAACGTCAAACTTACTGATAAAGTTGAAAATTCTCCTATTGATGCTGGTAAATTGGTTCTCTCACCAACACGAACCTATGCTCCAATTATCAAAACAATATTAGATAAATATACTCCAAGCGAAATTCACGGAATGGTTCATTGCTCAGGTGGAGCACAAACTAAAGTGTTGCATTTTGTTGATAATGTGCATGTCATTAAAGATAACTTATTCCCAATTCCACCGTTGTTCAAATTGATACAAGAACAATCCGACACCCATTGGAAAGAAATGTACCAAGTTTTCAATTGCGGTCACAGAATGGAATTATATGTGCCCAATAAAATTGCTCAAGACATCATTGAAATCTCAAAGTCCTTTGGTGTTGATGCTCAAATTGTGGGCAGAGTAGAAGCCAGTAGCAACAAAAAACTCACTATTGAAAGTGAGTTTGGGAAGTTTGAGTATAATTAAATTTATAAAACATAATAAGCTAAAACTTTTTGCACATCATAAACATTTACAGATTTAGTAAATTGTTTAATAATACTTGGATTTTCCTCACTTGAAACCCAAATTTTTAGTTCAGCTTCCAGGTCAAATGTTCCTGCAGTTTCCACACTAAATCTTGAAATTGCTTTATAGGCAATTGATTTGTATTCTATTTTACTACCAGTAATACCTTGTTTTTCAACTAAAATTAATCGTTTGTTTGTAAAAATAAACACATCACGAATAAGTTTAAAACCCATTTCTATTTTTTCATCTTCAATTAGTAATTGACCATATTGATTGATAAGCTGTTCTTCGTTTACCTGACCAGCGTTGCCCATAAGTGCAGAAAATATCCCCATTTTTTTCGTTTTATAATTTAACAGTAAAATTAATAAATACTTCATTTGAAAATTAAAAACTTTGCGATATTTGTGATAAATAAAATTTATGAAAATTAATCCAAAAAATGGAGTAGATCAATTGTTATTTGGTATGAATCAAAATAATGTTCAAGCCATTTATGGTAAACCAAGTAAACAATTTAAAGATGATGACGGCAATGAGATTTATTTGTATTTTAAAGAAAAATTACGCCTAACATTTTATGAAGATGAAGCTTTTCGTTTAGGTTACATAATTACTTCTAATGAGGAAGCGACACTTTTAGATAAAAAGATAATTGGCAAAAATGTAGCTGTAATAAAAAGTGAATTGCCTTTTAAATTATGGGAACAAGAAGGTTTTGACAGCACCGAAAATCACTTTAACGAAAGTAATTGGCTAATTCTACAATCTGAGTTTGGAGTAGTAATTCGTGTTGAAATAGGAGCTATCATCAAAGATAATGATGAATTTGATTGGAAGTTTAAAGAGTAGTGCCTTTTAAACTATTTCTGCACTAAGACCAGCATCTAATAGTTGTGTCCATTGTGGTTTTAGTTCCTCAAAAGAACCCGTTTTCACAGTACATTTCCCTTTATAGTGGACTAAAATTGCACATTGTTCTGCTTGTTCCGATGAATGTTGACAAACACGAATTAGAGTATCAATAACGTGGTCAAACGTGTTGACATCATCATTAAACAATACAATTTCATTATTAATAGCAACTAATTCTTCAACTAAAACGTCTTCTTGTGTTTTTTCTATTGTATTCATTTTTATTTGTTTTTACAAAGTGTAAAATTTCAAAATGCTAATTTACATATTTCAAAGAAACCCATTTGTTTCTTTCGAATTTTTTAACAAAAGTCAATCCTTTTTCTGTACAAGATGCATCAATAAATGGAATGTCTTCTGTATAAAATCCACTTAGTAATAGTATGCCATCTTTGTTCAAACAATCTACATAGTGTTGCATGTCATTCAACAAAATATTGCGGTTAATGTTAGCAATGATTACATCGTAATTTTTATCTTCTAACAAAGTTGCATCACCTTCATATACTCTTATTTCGTGACAATTATTGCGTTCTGCATTTTCGATGGAATTTAAATAACACCAATTGTCAATATCAATTGCGTCAATAGGTTTTGCCCCTTTCATTTCAGCAAGAATAGCCAGAATAGCGGTGCCACAACCCATATCGAGTGTCTTTAAATCTGCAACATCAGTTTCTAAAAGATGTTGAATCATCATATGTGTAGTTTCATGATGACCTGTACCAAAACTCATTTTTGGCTCAATAACTATATCATATTCAGCAGTAGTTTTTGGATGAAACGGTGCTCGGATATGGCATTTTCCATCAACATCTATAGGTTCAAAGTTTTTTTCCCATTCTTCATTCCAATTGACTTGGTCAATTTCTTCGATTGTATAGGAAATATTGAATTCAGAAGATTGAAATAAATAGATATCATCTATTAGGTCATTTGTGTAAAGATTTTTTTGAATATAAGCACTAAAACCATCGGTTGTTTCAATAAAACTTTCAAACGGTTTTTCACCTAGCTCAGCAATTAAAATTTCTGAGCCCAATTCTTTTGGTGCTACTGAAAAATGGAAACCTAAATAAATAGTTGACATCGAGTAATTTTTTTGTAAAGGTAATAATCGAATGTCTTTTGAAAAGTGTTTTGCAAAAAGAAATTTAATCTGACTTCAAATATGTTTTTTAATCATCATTAGGAAGTTCATCAGGCGCAACAGTAAAAATCATTAATTTTCTATATCTTTTATTGTCAGCATCATATAAATAAGTAATTGTATTTTCTTTAGCATTATAGGTTAATTTTGCTCTCATGTATTTTGAGCGAATTAACCATGTGCCTTCATTTTCGTTAGTTTTTGAAAATTCATAAATGGAACCATGATGTAATCTTGCAACACCATTATCAATCATGCTAATTACTACATAACCATTTGTTTTTGAGCCTATTTCACGAATGTCAATAACAGTATTTTCATATTCTGTTTCTTTCATTTCGTATTTTTCTGAATCTATATTCCAAACATAATATTTTCTAATGTCAGATTGAAAACGTTTTTGAGTATCAATTTGAGCCTGTATTGTTATACAACAAAGACTTAAAAATAAAAGGAAGGAGTTTGTTTTCATTTATTTATAGACTTCAAACTATTTATAAAATTTAAATGGAATTAACTATAGCTGCAAAATCTGAGGCTTTTAGTGCGGCGCCTCCAATTAATCCTCCATCTACATCGGGTTTTGAAAATATCTCTTTTGCATTATCTGGTTTTACACTTCCACCATATAAAATGGAAACATCTTCAGCTACATCACTCCCAAATCTTTTTCTTATAGTTTCTCTGATAAACTCATGCATTTCTTGAGCTTGTTCTGGTGAAGCAGTTTCTCCTGTTCCAATAGCCCAAACAGGCTCGTAAGCAAGTATTATTTGTTCCCAATCTTTATTTTCAAGGTGAAATAGTCCATCTCGTAATTGGTTTTCGACTATATTGAAATGTTGTTTATTTTGCCTATCTTTTAATTCTTCTCCAAAACAAAAAATGATTGTCATATCATGTTTAAGACCAGTGCTAACTTTTTGAGCTAAAAGAGTATCTGTTTCATGAAAATAAGCACGACGCTCTGAGTGACCAAGTATAACAATATTTACACCTATACTCTTAAGCATTTCTGCTGAGATTTCTCCAGTAAAAGCACCACTTTCATTTTGATGCATGTTTTGAGCTGCAACACCAATATTTGTAAATTCTAAATGATCAACCGCTGATGCTAGGTTCACAAAAGTGGGTGCTACAATAATTTGTGCTTCTATATCATCGGGTAATTTATCAATTAATTCATTTAATAAGTCTTCCGTTTCTTCTGCATTTTTATGCATTTTCCAATTTCCAGCAACAATCTTTTGTCTCATTATTCTAATTTTTTTAAAGTCTCATTAATTTGTTTGAAATCTGTTTCAATAGCACGATATGTAACAATTTTTCCTTCCTTATCTAAAATAATATATCTCGGAATCCAATCTAAATCTATTGATTTTCCGAATGCTCCTTTCATCATTTTTTCATCATTTACCCAATAATGATCACCATTTAGTGTGTGTTTTTCAATTCCAGCTTGCCATTTATCAAAAACTTTGTCCATAGATATAAATACATAATCTACTTTTGGATTCTTTTTTTGCATTGCTTTCACTTTTGGCATTGCTTTGACACAATCGCTGCACCATGAAGCCCAAATTTCTATGACGGTTATTTTGCCTTTGTGTTTATTTAAAACTTCTTTAAAAGTTATTTCAGTGTTTTGAGTAGTAATTAGTTTTTTGGATAGACTTTCTTCCGAAAATTTATTTTTTTGCGAATTTGTAAAAGCAAAAATTGCTATCATAATAATTAATCCTAATATTATTTTTTTCATGTTTTCTTTTTATCAAAGGTATTAATGCTTGTTTTTTTGGCTACTAAAATTTTCAAAATAAGGTTTGTTTACCAATTTTTGATAATCAATTGGGTCAAATTTATTAGAAGTTATTCCATCATAATATTTATAGACATTTCCATTCCAAATATATTTCACACCAGGTGTATCTCTTTTTGATCCTAAAAGATTCCAAAACGGAATAACCTCAATAATTTTATAGGGATATTCAGCTCCAGCATCTTTAAAAAAATCTGGAATTAAATCAGCTTCTTCATTCATAAAGATGATATAAATTTCAGGAAAATTTTTATTTGTTTTTCTCAATTCAGTTAATTCTTTTGCAGCTTCACGACAGTGGTCGCAACCAGGGACAAAGAAACAAAGAGTTTTTCTACCCTTATCAATGTTTGAAAAATATTGAGCATAACCTGATTTCTTTTTTTCTGGTTCGGTTGGTTCTGTTTTAATAACTTCTTGTATTTCTTTACTAACTTTAACAGAATCTTTTATTATATGAGGTGTTGTTATTAATTTCTCTGTAGAAGTTTTTGATATGGAGTCTGTTATAGTTTCTTCCGGAGTTGATAACGTAAAATTACTTTCAGGAGGTTGAATTGGAGCCAACATAAATAACATTAAAACTGCCGCAAAAGTGACTGTTGTCAATACCCAAAAATTATTCTTTCTTTCACTATTTTTTGGAAGAATAACAAACAGCCAAACTAATAAAATCATCGCCACTACATTTTTTAGAATAGCCTCAATAGGTGTCATGGGTAATAAACTTCCAAAACAACCGCAGTTTCCTGAGTTACCACCATTTTGAATAGTAACGATTGATAAATGTATTGTAAAAACTGCTAAAAGTAAAATGGTAGCAGGGATTATAATAGTTGTTAAAAAATTCTTTTGTAGAATTAGCAATCCTAAAGCAAATTCTATTCCGATAAGAATTCTTGAAAAAAACGGAGCAAAATTTTCAGAAAAACCCATAGTATATAACTGTTTCACTTCAAAAGTTGAAATGGCAAAATAAGGTGAAGGATATAATTTTGCTACAGCTGAAAGTAGAAATAAAAAGGAAATCAAAATTCTAATTCCTCCTGTTATATTATTTTTTGAAACACTCATATTTTTAATTTTTATTGTCCAAATTTCATTAAAATCAATGCAAAAACTGCGTAATTAATCATGTCTTGATAATTTGCGTCAATGCCCTCAGAGACTAACGTTTTTCCTTTGTTATCTTCAATTTGTTTTACACGAAGTAATTTTTGTAGTATCAAATCAGTCAAAGAACTCACTCGCATATCTCGCCAAGCTTCACCATAATCATGATTTTTATCTTCCATTAATGATTTTGTCACAGTTACTTTTGAGTCATAAAGTTCAATGGCTTTAGCAAAATCTAAATCCGGTTGTTCAACAACTCCTAGATCCAATTGAATTAAAGCCATGATAGAATAATTTATTATCCCTATAAATTCTCCTGTTTCATCTTCATCTATTTTGCGAGTTTTATTTTGTTGTAAACTTCTAATTCTTTGAGCTTTTATAAATATTTGATCAGTGAGCGAAGGTAGTCTCAAAATGCGCCAAGCACTTCCGTAGTCTTTCATTTTGTTGCTATATAGTTGTCGGCATATTGCGATAACCTTGTCGTATTGTTGAGAAGTATTACTCATTTCGGTGTATATTTGTATCAAATTTGCTCAAAAGTAAAGAATAAACATTGAAGTTCAAAGTACAAAATATTATAACTCCATAAAGATAATAAATGATAATTAACTGTCTTGGAAAACTGATAGATTTATCTTCTCCAAAAGTAATGGGGATTTTGAATATAACCCCAAATTCTTTCTTTGATGGCGGGAAATATACCAATGAAAAAAGTATTCTAATTCAAGTAGAAAAAATGCTAACAGAAGGAGCTGATTTTATTGATATTGGCGCATATTCTAGTAAACCCAATTCAGAATTTGTTTCAGAGCAAGAAGAGCAAAATCGATTAATTCCAGTTATCAATTTAGTATTAAATAATTTTTCAAAAACTTTGATTGCTGTTGATACTTTTCGTGCCAATGTTGCTAAAGCTGGCATTGAAAATGGGGCTTGTATTATAAATGATATTTCTGCAGGAAGTTTGGATGAAAACATGTTACAAACTGTAGCTAAACTTCAAGTGCCCTATATAATGATGCATATGAAAGGAAATTCTAAAACCATGCAAAGTTTGACTCAATATGAAAATATTACTAAGGAAATGTTGTTCTACTTTTCTGAAAAAGTAGCTTTGGCAAGAAGTTTTGGAATTAATGATTTAATTATTGATCCAGGATTTGGATTTGCTAAAACACTTGAACAAAATTTTGAAGTTTTAAATAATTTAGAATTATTTCAAATGCTTGAATTACCTCTATTAGTTGGAGTTTCACGAAAATCTATGATATATAAAACTCTAGAAATATCTGCAGAATTTGCCTTGAATGGCACTTCGGTTTTGAATACGATTGCTCTTCAAAAAAGAGCAACTATTTTGAGAGTTCATGATGTAAAAGAAGCTATTGAGTGTGTGAAATTAGTATCACAATTATGAAAAAAATACTGATTATAGGTTTTTTTGTTTTACTGTTGTCCTGCCAAGACAAAGAAGTTTTGTTGCCAATATCATCAGAATCAATAATTGCTGAGGTTAAAGATTATTCTACTATAAATTTATTTTTTAAAATTGAAAATAAAGACACTTTAGTTGATTTCAATACTAAGAACTCTATAAATGCTAACAATTGGTTGTTTAATATTGATAAAAGATTGCCTTTACGAAAAGTGATTTTAGAAGTAAAAAAGTTGCAAAACAATAAATCATCAAGTATGTATAAAAATAAAACTTATGAAAATTATTTTACTTATACCGATACTGTAAAAAAAACAATGGCCTTTATGCCTTTTTCAAAAATTCATTTCAGACTTGAAAAGCCAGATTTTAATTTGGTTTGCTTTCATTTAGATCGTAATGATTTAGTACATTATAATGAAATGGTTTTTTCCAAAAGTCAAATACTAGAGTTTATAAATAAGCTTCCAAAGAATTCTAGAATATACTTTTCATTCGATAAAGGTATGTCGTTTGGGAAATATATTGAGTATGAATTTTTTATTAAGCATTTGGTTATTCCGGTGGGAATAAGTATAAATTACAAAAAAGAATATATTTACTAAACTAAATATATAGAACTTTTTATTGATGATGATAGGGTTCATTTTTCAAAATAGTAAATCCACGATATAATTGTTCTATAAAAAATAAGCGCACCATTTGATGCGAAAATGTCATGCTTGAGAGTGAAACTTTCCCCAGTGATTTTCTATATACTTCCTCACTAAAACCATAAGGTCCTCCAATTATAAATACTAATGACTTTACACTAGAGTTCATTTTTTTTTGCAAATAATCTGAAAAACCAACACTTGAAAAAGTTGTTCCATTTTCATCGAGTAGAATCAACTCATCAGTTGGAGTGAGTTTTGATAAAATCAATTCACCTTCTTTTTCCTTTTGCTGACTTTCTGAAAGATTTTTTACATTTTTGATATCAGGAATAATTTCCAAATTAAATTTGACATAAAAAGATAATCGCTTTGAATAATCGTCAATTAAAGTTTGTAACGATTTATTATCTGTTTTACCAATAGCAATGAGTTTGATGTTCATAGTACTTGTTATTTATTCCAAATTTTCCATGCTTTTTGTGCTTGTAATACTAACATTTCATAACCGTTTTTAGTAACAGCTCCTCTTTCTTTTGCATTTTTTAAAAATTGTGTTTCCTCAGGATTATAAATCAAATCAAAAGCAATATGCTTTTCAGTAAAAAAAGGATAGGGTATCTTTGGAAACACTTCGGTATTTGGACTAGTTCCTACTGGAGTGCAATTGATTATAATGTGAAAGTTATCAAAAGTTGAAGCGTTTATTTGGTTATAACAAATCATATCTTTTTTTTCTTCTCTAGAAACAAAAGCGTGAAGAATTCCTAGTTTGTCTAAAGCATAAGCAACAGCTTTTGCAGCACCACCAGTCCCTAGGATTAAAGCTTTTTTATGATGCGCTTGTAAAAGTGGCTCTAATGATTTCATAAAACCATAATAATCTGAATTGTAACCTTTTGTTTTTCCTTTTTTAGTAAAACAAATAACGTTTACAGCGCCAATTTGGGCAGCATTTTTTGAAAGTTTGTCTAAATAAGGTATAACAGATTCTTTGTAGGGTATAGTTACATTTAACCCTTCTAAATCAGGATTTGATCTTATTAAAGTTGGAAATTCTTCAATAGTTTGAATGTCAAAATTTGAATAACTACATGCTACAAGTTCGTTCAAAGCAAATTTCTCTGTGAAATACTTTTTTGAGAATGAATAGGAAATATTTTTCCCGATTAGACCAAAAAGTCTTTTCGACATTTATTCTGATTTTTTGTGTTTAGCAATATACTCTTGCACCGAAGGTCTTTCCCATACCATTGGAAATAATTTTTGAATAATAGTAGTATGTTTAAAATTTAAACGCAATCCATTACTTAAATGAAATGTTCCTTTTTCTTCTTCATTTAACATTAAATGGAAACCTGCCAGACGGTATTCTACTTCATATTCTTCAGGAAAATATTCTGCTGCTTGTATTAGGGTTAAAATGGCATTATTGAATTCATCCATTTGCATCATCATATCTACCCAAAACAACCAAGTATCTAATTGATAATCGCCATATTCAACCGCTTTTCGATATCCAAATTCAGCTTCTTCAAAATTATCCAAAGCTTTATTGATGGTAGCAAAACGTTTCCAGTATAAACAATTTTGATCATCTATTGCTAAAGCTTTGTTGACATAAAAAAGTCCTTTTTTATAATTTTTTTGACGAACATAATAATCAGTGATAGCAATCCAACCTTTGTCTAAAAGCGGGTCTTCATGTACTGTTTTATTAAAATACTTTAAAGCTTCTGCTTTGTGTCCAAGTTTTTCATGACATTTTCCAATGCGCAGTAGAGCATAAGAAGTTGGGTCGTCTAATTCAATTGTTTTGTTATAGCTTTCAATGGCTTCATCATATCTTTTCAAGCGTTCTAATGCTTTCCCGTTTTCCATGTAGGCTCCAATGAATTCATCATCTATATAGGTTGCGAATTCAAAAGAACGAACGGCGTTTTCATAATCTTTCACACCATAATATAATCTTCCACATTGATGCCAAGCAATTTCACTGTATGGATTTCTATCGATATAGGTTTTAAGGTATTCAATGGCTTGCAAATTTTGGTCTAAAAACTCAAAACAGTATACTACATTATATAAAGCTGATTGGTCTTCAAAATCTTCTTCTAAGCATTTAATGAAATTCTCTTTGGCTAGTTCTAGATTATCCATAAAAAGATACTCCATTCCAATTAAGTTATAAACATCAGCATAATCTTCAGTATATTTAAGTGCTATTTGTAAATGCTCCACGGCTTTACTGTGATCATCTCTTTTAGAATAAATATTTGCTTTTTGTATAAAAATTTCCTCGTTGGTAGGCTCAATAAAATATAATTCATTTAGCAATTTTTCTGCTTGATCTAATTTTTCGTCATACACCAACATTTCTACTTGTACTAATTTTAATCCGGTAGATTTGGGGTGTTGTTCAAGTGCTAATTTTAGTGCTTTCTTGGCTAAAGTAGCTTTGCCAATATCAAGATAATGCAAAATGATTTCCTCAAATTCCTCTGAGTCGAAAAAGAGTACTTTGTTGGTTTTCAACATAGATTCAAATTTCGATAACGATAAGTTGTATTCTTCTTCTTCGTGATCTAAATGCATAACAGTAGGTTTAAAATTATACTTAATAAAAGTAGAAAATCGTTGCGCTTTTTTTATAATTACTCGATTATTGTTGTAAACAATTTAATTAACAATTGATTTGTGATTGATGATTAACGATTATTGATTTTAGAAGTAAAAAAAATTGTAATCTTAATTTTTTAATTCCCTAAATTTCATTCATTATTTCATTCATCGCTTCAATTAGAATGGCACAACCTTCTCTAATTTCATCTTCAGAAATGGTTAAAGGAGGAGTAATTCTGATAGCACAACCTTCAAAAAGTAACCAAAATAGAATCAATCCTTTGTCTTGGCATTTGAAAATTACTTTATTAGTAATTTCAGGATTTTTTGTCATTGCTGCAAGCATTAATCCTTTTCCTCTTAATTCATCAATCAAAGGATGTACCAAAAGCTCTCGGAATAACTTTTCTTTAACTAAAGACTGACAAGTATAGTCTTTTTCCAGAATTTCTTCTAAAGTTGCTAAACATGCTGCCGCTATGACAGGATGTCCGCCAAATGTGGTGATATGTCCTAGTTTTGGATCGTGACTTAATAAATCCATGTATTTTTCATTGGCTATAAAACCACCAACAGGCATTCCGCCAGCCATTCCTTTGCCAATAATTACTACGTCAGGAATTACATTATAGTTTTCAAAGCCAAATAGTTTTCCTGTTCTACCAAAGCCAGGTTGGATTTCGTCAATAATCATTAATGCACCTACTTCTTCACAACGTTTTTTGATTTTTGTTAAAAAATCATTTTGAGGTTGGATGAATCCTGCTCCACCTTGAATGCTTTCTAGAATAATCCCTGCAGTTTTGGTGGTTATTTTTTGAATATCATCTTCATTATTAAAAGTGATAAAATCCACATCGGGAATTAAAGGACGAAAAATTTGTTTGCGTTCTTCAAATCCCATAACACTCAACGATCCCATGGTATTCCCGTGATAAGCATTGTTACAAGAAATTAATTGACTTCTACCAGTTACTCTGCGAACCAATTTTAAAGCGCCTTCACAAGCTTCTGTTCCTGAATTTACTAGATATACTTTATTTAAGCTTGGAGGTAATTGTTCAGTCAATAATTTACAATATGCTACCGCTGGATGTTGAGCATATTCACCATAAACCATGACATGCGAATATTTGTCTAATTGATTCTTAATAGCTTGATTTACTCTGGGATGTTGATGTCCCAAACTGCAGGCTGAAACTCCCGCTACAAAGTCTAAATATTTTTTGTTAGAAGTATCATAAATGTATGAACCAATTGCATGTGAAACTTCCATACCCAAAGGATAGGGTGTGGTTTGAGCCTGGTATTTTAGGAAATCTTCTTTCATGGTATTATTAAATCCCAGATTATTTGGTTATTCATTAATTTGATAATTCGTCATTGTGTCACAATTGGAACACCAATTAAATTGTTCTTCTTGATTTTGTAAAAATGTATTGGTTTTTTCGTTACAGTTTATACATATTACCTCTTCATTATCATCTTCAAATATTTGGAAAGGACAAGAAGTACAGCTCCAAACAGTTATATTTGACAAAACCTCACTTATATACCAAGTAAAGGATTTTTTTCTGCACTTAGGACATGTTTGGGTTACCATATTTTATGATTTAATTTTATCCTTTGTTTTAGATTATTTTTATCATAATCTAATGTTTCTTTACTTGGTTTTAGTGGTAAATTTTTCTTTTTCATATCAGCTTTACTCTCTGCTTGAATTTTAGCATCAAGTTCGTTTTCTTCTTCAGGGAAAATGTCATCTTTAGATTTTATTCGTTCATCGCCACGCCAGATAAATCCTCGGAGTTTACGAGCATTTTCGGGTAAATCTTTTTCGGGATAAATATCTCCGTCTACTTGGTTGAAAAAAGTAATAGAGTCAATAGTATTTTTATCTAACGTCAAATTGATTTTACTACTTACATTTTTATTAATACCAATCAATTCATTTTGGTCATTACGCATATAGTAAATCACTTCTGTGTTTTTAATAACATCAACTTCATAAAGTTTGTTGTCCCTAAATTTCCCAAAAAGATTTTGTCCTTTTACTTGATTATAGCCAGTGCCAAGTGAGTCTTTTGAAATAATAAAAGCATTATTTAGTACTTTTAACGAGTCTAGTTTTTCGGTTTTATTATTACCAATTAGATGCATTATGTCACCAGTCATTTGGTTTTCATAATTCCAAAGTATTGGTCTGCCGATGAGTTTTGTTAGTGCTATTTTTTGGTCAGAATGAATAGAATCGCATTTGCCACTCATATCCGTTTTATAGAAACGAACATTGTTAAAAGCTCTAATGACGCGCTCTCCTGGTTTTCCAGTGATAAGCATTTTTTTACCATGAATATACATAGAATCTTTTTCTACCAAAGTAATGGCTACGGCTCTTTTGGTAATCATTACAGAGTCTTTCTCGGTTTTCAAATTGCGATAAATCTCTGCATAATGTCCTTTAATAATTCCTTTATTTATAGTGTCGGTGATTTTCACATTATTGGTTGCCGAAGCATATTCTCGGTTTCGGTCATAGTATAAACTATCGCCTTCAATCAAACGGTCTTTGTATTTAATATAGGATTTTCTTTTGAAATAGGCCAAATTCTTTTTCGTATCATAAAAACCTTTTTCGGTATAGATGTAGTTTTCTTTGCTAGTAATAGTTGATGGCCCAAATAAATAGGAGTGACCCGAATTGGTATAATAATCCAAATGATTGGATTTTATAGTATATTTAGGATTAGTAATTGTTACAGCAGTCAGGAATTTGAACTTCTTTTCATTGGCATAATATCTTCCTGCTTTACTTTTAAGCGTGTTTTCTTTGCTGGTTATAGTGCCAAATGTATTATAATAGGCTTCTTGGGTATTTCTATCGAAATTAATCGTATCAGTGACCAATGTCGATTCTGGTGAACGCATTATTACATTTCCAGTAGCAAAGGCTTTTTTTACTTCGCCACTGTATTCGGCATATTTACTGTTTAAGAATAGTGTATCGCCTTGCACCATTTGTACATCACCGAAAGCTTTGATATAATTTTCTTTTTGAAAAAAATAGGCTTTATTACAAGTAAAAACTACACCTTCGTGGCTCACTCTGACATTACCAGTTAGTAACGCAGCATCTGGAATTTCAGTTTGATTGATATCAAAGTAGTCAGCGTATTCAACATTTATTTTGGATGATTTCTGTGCTTGAGCAAAGGTCACGGCAAAAAGAACTAATCCGATGTAAAAAAGGAACTTTTTCAATAGTTTTAAATTTTGCCAAATTTATGAAATTAGCCTCAATCAAAATCGATATTAAGAATTATTTATGTGTAATTGTTTGCTTTCTATCAGGGCCTACAGAAACTATTTTTATAGGTACATTCACTTCACGTTCTATGAATTCGATGTATTCTTTTAATTCCTTAGGTAAACTTTCGAAAGTAGTTAGACCTGTTAAGTCTTGCTTCCATCCTTTGAATTCTGTATAAATAGGAGTGACGTTTTCTTCCTCAATATTATAAGGTAAATGATTAATGGTTTCGCCTTTATAATTGTATCCTGTAGCAACTTTTAACGTTTCAAAACCTGATAGTACATCGCCTTTCATCATCATGAGTTGGGTAACGCCATTAATTTGTATGGCATATTTCAGTGCTACTAAATCTAACCAACCACAACGGCGTTTTCTTCCGGTCACCGAACCAAATTCATTCCCAACACTTGCCATCAAATCCCCAGCTTCGCCAAAATCTTCTGTTGGGAAAGGTCCTGAGCCTACCCGAGTAGTGTAAGCTTTGAAAATCCCATATACTTCTTTTATTTTATTTGGAGCAATGCCTAAGCCAGTACAAGCACCAGCTGCAGTAGTATTGGATGAAGTAACAAAAGGATAAGTTCCAAAATCAACATCTAACAAAGAACCTTGAGCACCTTCACAAAGAATAGATTTTCCAGCTTTTTGAGCTTGTGCCAAATATTCTTCACTGTCAATGAAATCTAATTTTTTTAAGTCTTCAATGGCTTCAAAGAATTCTTTTTCCAATTCGGCTAAATTATATTGAATATCAACATTGTAAAATGAAATCATAGCTTCATGTTTGTCTGCCAATGCTCTATATCGTTCTTTAAAATCAGCCAATTCAATATCTCCCACCCGAATTCCGTTTCTGCCTGTTTTGTCCATATAAGTTGGACCTATTCCTTTGAGTGTTGAACCAATTTTGGCTTTTCCTTTTGACGCTTCCGAAGCTGCATCGAGTAAACGATGAGTTGGTAAAATCAAATGCGCTTTGCGAGAAATAATTAGTTTAGATTTTAAATCCAAGTTGAATTTGGCTAAACCATCAATTTCGCTTTTGAAAACGACTGGGTCAATCACGACTCCATTTCCAATGATATTAATGTTATTGCTGTGAAAAATCCCCGAAGGAATGGTTCTTAAAACGTGTTTGATTCCGTCAAATTCTAAAGTATGTCCTGCATTTGGTCCGCCTTGAAAACGTGCGATAATGTCATATTTTGAAGTAAGAACGTCAACGATTTTACCTTTTCCTTCGTCGCCCCATTGTAATCCGAGTAGTAAATCTACGGTCATTATATTGTTTTTTGTGTTTGTAGTTAAAAGTCTTTCGATTCCATATATTTTGCGTTATTTTTTTTTATTCGCATAAAAATATAGTGAATGATTGTGTATTTCAATGCCAAATATTTCTTCAATAGTTTGTTTTATGGTTTGAATTCGTGGGTCACAAAATTCAATTACTTCACCTGTATCTGTCATTATAATATGATCGTGTTGTTTGTCAAAATATGACTTTTCATAATGAGCTTGGTTTTGTCCAAACTGATGTTTACGCACTAAACCACAATCTAATAAAAGTTCAATAGTATTGTATAATGTGGCTCTTGAAACGCGATAGTTTTTGTTTTTCATTTTGAGGTATAAATTCTCAATATCAAAATGCTCTTCGCTATCGTAAATTTCTTGAAGAATTGCATAGCGTTCAGGTGTTTTGCGATGTCCTTTGTTCTCAAGATACACAGTAAAAACATTTTTTACTTTCTCTTGATTTTTAGAATTATCTTTTGCAATTAAAGTCATGTTACAAAGTTAAATTTTTTGTTTTAAGTATAAATGATTAATCCAAAAACTTACTGCAAAGTTTTAAACGTCTTGTTAATAACAAAACTATTATTAGTTGGTATAAACTCTAGTTACTTTATCAACACCATCAATTTTCTTAATATTATCAATAAGTTTTTTCAGAATATTATTGTTTTGTACCACCACAGCTACTTGTCCATAAAAAATACCTGCTTCACCACTCAAAGAAATATTCTGAATGTTAACGTTCATGTTATTTGAAATTACTTTGGTCAATTCATTGGTTAAACCTAAACTGTCCATTCCAGTAATTTTTAATATGGCTTTGAATTCTTGTTGCGAAGAGTCAATCCATTTAGCTTGCATAATTCTATAGGCATAATTAGATTGTAATGTTATGGCATTTGGACAATCTTTCTTGTGCACTTTTATTCCTTCATTTATGGTAATAAAACCAAATACTTCGTCACCTGGAATAGGGTTGCAACAGGATGATAATTTATAGTCTAATTTGTCTTGATCTGAACCAAAAACTAATAGGTCATAGTTATTACTTAGCTCTTGTTTATTTATTTCTTCAGGATTTGAATTTGGAGAACGTTTTATTTTATTCTTAAAAAAGTTCATCAAAGAGTTGCTTTTTTGAGCTGCAAAATCCTTGAGTTGTTGATTTTCTATAGAACCAATTCCCATCCTGTAAAATAAATCTAAACTTGTTTTTAACTTTAGATAATTAACCAATTCATTTATTACATTTTCGTTAAGCGTAATTTTTAAATGCTTTAGTTTTCGTGTCAATAGCTCTCTTCCGTCTTCGGCAATTTTTTTAGTGTTTTCGTTAAGTACATTTCTGATTTTGTTTTTCGCTCTTGATGTTGTAACATAATCTAACCAGTTTATAGTTGGTTTTTGATGTACAGAAGTAATTACTTCTATTTGGTCACCACTTTTTAATTCATGATTTAGCGGTACCAATTTTCCGTTTACCCTAGTTCCTCTTGTTTTTATACCAATTTCGGAGTGAACACTAAAAGCAAAATCAAGTGAAGTGGCACCTTTGGGCAAGGATTTAATTTCTCCTTTGGGAGTAAAAACGAAGATTTCTTTTGCATATAAATTCATTTTGAAATCTTCAACAAAATCTACAGCATTAGTTTCGGAACTTTCTAAAGCTTCTTTCAAAAGATTAAGCCAAGTATCTAAACCACTTTCCTCTGTGGCTCCTTGTTTGTATTTATAATGGGCAGCATATCCTTTTTCTGCAATTTCATCCATGCGTTCACTTCGTACTTGAATTTCTACCCATCTACCTTTTGGTCCCATGACTGTAATGTGTAATGCTTCGTAACCTGTAGATTTTGGTGAGGAAATCCAATCGCGCAAACGGCTTGGACTTGGACGATAATGATCAGTAACTATAGAGTAGATTTTCCAAGCCAGAAATTTTTCATCATGAAGATTAGAATTATAAATTATTCTTAGTGCAAACTTATCATACACTTCATCAAAGGTTACATTCTGAGCTGCCATTTTTCTTCGAATAGAATATATTGATTTTGGCCTGCCTTTCATGATATATTCTATACCTTCTTCGCCTAAGGATTTTTTTAAAACATCTGATATAGTGTCAATATAGGCGTCTTGCTCTTCTTTGGTTTCTTTAATTTTGCTAACAATATCTTTATAAACTTCGGGTTCAGTATATTTTAATCCTAAGTCTTCTAACTTGGTTTTGATATTATATAACCCTAGTCTATGAGCTAGAGGTGCATAGATATAAAGCGTTTCGGATGCAATCTTTACTTGCTTATGATCAGGCATTGAGTCCATGGTTTGCATGTTGTGCAAACGGTCGGCAAGTTTTATTAAGATTACTCGAACATCATCATTTAAGGTCAATAGCATTTTACGGAAGTTCTCTGCTTGCATTGAGATGTTCATGTCTTTTTTAACTTGTGAAATTTTGGTCAAACCTTCAACTAAATGGGCAATCTTTGGATTGAACATTTTTTCAATATCTTCCAAAGTAACATCAGTATCTTCAACCACATCGTGCATTAATGCTGCGGCTATACTTGTTGGGCCAAGGCCGATTTCGGAAGCGACAATTTTGGCTACGCCAATAGGATGGAAAATATAGGCTTCCCCCGATTTTCTTCGTTGGTCTATATGAGCATCAACAGCAACATTAAATGCTTTTCGAATAAGTTTTTTATCAGCATCAGTGAGTGTTTGATAACTAATTCGAAGTAATTCTTTGTATTCTCGAGCAATGGCTTTTTTTTCTTCCTCTAAATCAATTTCAATCATAGCATTTTTCAATCAATTCCTAAAATTAGAAATAACAAATGAGATGTGCAAATAGAAAATTTTAAAAAGCTATTTCCTAAATCAAAAAAATAGTTATTTAAATCCTCTTTGACGTTTAGCTTCAAAAATTAAAATGGCTGCAGCAACAGAAACATTCATGCTATCTATTTCGCCTTGCATAGGAATGATGATGTTTTGTGTAGCTTTTTCTCGCCAAAGTTCAGAAAGCCCAGTAGCTTCTGTTCCAACTACTAAAGCTGTAGGTTGTGTAAAATCTTGAGCGTGATAAGAAGTCGAATTTTGTAGAGTTGCACTGTAGAAGTTAATTTTATTTTGGATTAAAAAATCAATAGTTTCTTCGGTAGTAGCCATTGCAATTTGATTGGTGAACAAACAGCCCACACTGGATCGAACAATATTTGGATTATATAAATCGGTTTTTGGATTAGCAATAATTACTGCATCAATATTGGCAGCATCACAAGTGCGCAACATAGCGCCAATATTTCCTGGTTTTTCAATGGCTTCCATTACTACTGTCAATGGATTTTTTGGAAGTTTTAATTCGGAAAGTTGAAGGGATTTGGTTTTAGCAACAGCAATAATTCCTTCGGTGGTGTCCCGGTAAGCAAGTTTTTTATAGACTTCTTTGGAGATTTCAATTAATTCAATTTGGAGATTTGGAGATTTGAAAATTTGAAGATTGTTTATTACTTCTGGAACAAATAATAGTGTTTCCAATTCATAGTCACCTTTGATAGCCAGTTCAATTTCTCGCATGCCTTCAATTAAAAATATACCCGATTGTTTTCGGGCTTTTGCTTTTTCTTGGAGTTGTATTAAAGATTTAATATAAGGATTTTGAGCGGATGTGATTTGTTTCAATAGTAAAGGTTTATTAGTTTATCAAGTTTATAAGGGAAGATTAATGTGCCAAAAACAAATAACCAGACAATGGTTTAGGATAGTCAATATCATTCAAAAATAGCAAATAAAAATAAGTCCCGTCGGGTGCATTTTCACTTCCAATTCCATCTTTTACTTGTCCGCTCCACTTATCTGTGTTATGATTTCCTGTCCAAATCAATCTTCCCCAACGGTTATAAATTTCAATTTTAAAATTAAGGAAAATATCATATAATCCATCAATTGTCAAATTATCGTTGTAAGTATCATTATTAGCAGAGATATAGTTATGAACTGTTGGCGGGCAATTTCTTGTTTTTAATAAAAATGAGGTAATACTAAAACAATTTTCATTGTCAATTCTTATAAAAATTTCTTTGGGAGTTGCTATTGCAACATAATTTGTTGTGTTTGAAATGGGGTTTACACCATTCACTGCATTTTCTAATGTTTCATAAAATTGAACTGTGTTTTCGGGATTTGTTTTTACTTCTTCAGCATAATTTGAAAAATTAAAAGTCCCTTTTGTAAAACCTTCGTTACAGGTCTCTAAATTTTCCAATGGATTGAATTTAGGAGAAAACCAGAGCGAATCATTTACAGAAAATATATTATTGTTTTCCACAAGTTCTGTTATAATTCCGGTGCCATCTCCTTTATCATCAACCACAAATTTAATTTCGAAATTTTCCTCAACAGCACCTGATAAAGTAAGACTTATTTGTGAAGAAATAGTTCCGCTAACTGGAATAGCAACAGAAGTTGCGATAGTTTGTAATAACTGCCCATTGACATAAATTGAGATAGGAGTTTGTGCAGGTAGTGATGCTGTGCAATTTAAATTGGAAACAGAATAATCAACTAACACCCTTTTTGAGTCACATTGTTTTTCTATAGAATTAATAGAAATAGTGGCATCGGGCAATTGACTATTTAATTTTGTTACCACGGTATTAATCATTACAAAATCTTGAAAAGATGTCAATGAAATTTCGGCAGATGAATCGCCAATTTGAATGTTGTTTTGAATATCATAAACATCTAAATCCATATTATATAAAGTGGTGCTTTCATCAAAAGAGTTGGTTCCATTAAAAACATTATTTTGAGGATTTAACGAATTGCTTAATAAGTTCCCATTGAATTTAAATTCTTCTGTTGCCAAACCAGAATCACCTTCCCAAGCCAAAAAACCAACTTTGGAGTTTGCATTATCTATGACATTTAAACTATTTAAAGTTATAGTTAACTCATCAGGTACTCCTTGTAATCCGTCATAAATATTTACTTGATTGATAGGTAGGTTACTATTTTTGTAGATAATTATAATGGCCCAACCAGCAAAGTTGGTTTTTATTTGAAAATGTAAATCTTCAAAAGCAGAAATATCAAGATTAGACAAAGTATAATTGCCATTTCCTGTATTTTGTATTATGGAAGTAACATCTTTAAAAGCACTAAAATAGGTGAAGGTATCAATGCCAAAAGTTCTATTGTAACTAAAAGTTCTATCGGGTGTAATTGTCTCTGAATTTAAATTTACCTCAAAATCTCCATCGCCACTTCCTGCCCAATATAAATAGGCCTTTTCTATTTCATCTGATGGATTCATTGTCAAAGAAGCAGAAGATGAAGTCCCAGTTATATAGTCAATAACGGAATTATTTTCGGCGCTATTCATAGTATTACCAAAAAATGTAAAATCAAAACGTCCATTAAACTGCTTATAGATACTAATATTTTGGCTTCTCACGCAGTTAATATTGAGCCAAAAGACAATAAAGTACAGTAAATTTCGTTTTAAATTCATAACAGTTCTAAATTTAATTGCACTAAAAATAGGTAATTATTTTGATTTTCTTATTTTTCGTTAAGTTACTGCTATTATAAAATAAATGTTTAATTTTCCAATGTTTAAAAAACAACTGTGAAAAACTATACTGTCAGACGCTATAATTCGGAAGATTCTGCCCTTTGGAATGCTTTTATAAGCAATGCAAAAAATGCTACTTTTCTCTTTCATCGCGATTTTATGGAATACCACTCAGATAGATTTGAGGATTTCTCTTTACTGGTTTTTGAAGAAAAAAAATTGGTTTCAGTAGTTCCTGCTAATAGAGTTCAGGATGTAGTTTATTCCCATCAAGGATTGACTTATGGTGGGTTTGTTTTTAATGATAAAATAAAAATAGGTAAAGTCATTGCTGTTATGCAATGTGCTTTAAAATTTTTGAATGAAAGTAAAATTGATACATTCCAATTGAAACTGATACCATCAATTTATCATACTTTTTTTTCAGAAGAAATTGAATATGCTTTGTTTTTGGCACATGCAAAATTAACTAGAAGAGATTGCCTTTCAGTCCTTGATTTAACAAAAGAAATTTTATATTCAAAAATTAGAAAAAGAGGTATAAAAAAAGGCCACTTGAATAGTTTAAATATTATAGAAGAAGATGATTTATCTGGATTTTGGAACGAAATTTTACTGCCAAATTTAGCTTTAAAACACCATGTTCAGCCCGTTCATTCACTAAGTGAAATATCTTTGTTACGTCAAAAATTTTCTAATAATATTCGTCAATTTAATATTTATCATAAAGATAAAATCGTGGCAGGAACAACAGTTTTTGTTTCAGACAATGTGGTTCATGCACAATATATTTCGGGTAATGAAGATAAAAATAAATTAGGAAGTTTAGATTTCTTATTTAATTATTTAATAAAGAATGTTTTTAAAGATAAAACTTATTTTGATTTTGGTATTTCTCACGAAGATAAGGGTCAAAAAATAAATGAAGGATTGCTTTATTGGAAGGAAAGTTTTGGAGCAAATTCTGTTACTCAAGATTTTTATGAAGTAGCCACAAAAAATTATACTCTTTTAGACTCTATTATGATATGATAAAATTCCTCGATTTACATAAAATCAATTTGCCTTTTCAAGAAGCTATTCATCAAAAAATGCAAGAAGTTCTTGATAAAGGTTGGTTTATTCTAGGAGATGAAGTCAAAACTTTTGAAACTAATTTTGCATCATTTTGTGGAACAAAATATTGTATGGGAGTTGGCAATGGATTGGATGCTCTAGTGCTTATTTTTAAAGGATATATTCAATTAGGCAAATTACAAAAAGGAGATGAGGTGCTAGTTCCTGCCAATACCTTTATAGCTAGTATTTTAGCAATTCTTCAAGCCGATTTAGTCCCAGTTTTAGTAGAACCAAAATTAGAAACCTATACTATAGATCCTGATTTAATTCTAGATAAAATTACTTCAAAAACTAAAGCAATTTTAGTAGTCCATCTTTATGGACAATTGGCTGAAATGGAAAATATAAATTCAATTGCAAAAAAGCATAATCTATTTATTATTGAAGATGCCGCTCAAGCTCATGGTAGTCGTTTAAATGAAAAAAAAGCAGGAAACTTGTCTTCTGCTGCTGCATTTAGTTTTTATCCTGGTAAAAATCTTGGAGCTCTGGGTGACGCAGGTGCAATTACTACTAATGATAATGAACTTGCCCAAGTAGTGTTTGCATTAAGAAATTATGGTTCAGAACAAAAATATCAAAACGAATTCATCGGTGTAAATTCTAGATTAGATGAAATACAAGCAGCTTTTTTGAATATCAAATTACCTCACCTTGAAAGTGAAAATGAAGTTAGAAGAAGTATTGCACGGCGATACATTTCTGAAATTAAAAACCCAAAAATAACTTTACCCTATTGGAATGGTTCACCTAGTCATGTGTTTCACTTGTTTGTTATTAGAACTAAAAAACGTATACAATTGCAAAACTATTTGAAACAAAATGGTGTTGAAACTTTAATACACTATCCTATTTCCCCACATAAGCAAAAAGCATTTGAACCATGGGACCAATTATCATATCCTATTACTGAAAAAATACATCAAGAAGTTTTGAGTTTGCCGATAAGCCCAGTGATGAAATCGGAAGAGGTGACTTATGTTATTCAGATTTTAAATCAATTTTAATTTGGAAATACTTAAAAAATTAGCAGCTAAAGAACTGTTTAAAGTTACTTCTTTGAATAGTATCAGTGTGATTTTTAAAATCGGAATTGGGTTAGTAACTTCTAAATTGTTGGCTATTTTTGTTGGGCCATCGGGTATGGCTTTAGTTGGTAATTTTAGGAATTTTATTTCGTCTTTGGAAAGTATAGCCACATTAGGTTTTCAAAACGGAATTGTAAATTATATAGCGCAAAGCAGAGAGGATAATTTAAAATTGAATAAAATTATATCTACTGTTTTTACAAGTCTATTTATGGTTTCTTTACTTTTGAGCAGTGGTTTGTTCTTGTTTTCAGAATATTTGTGTGTTCAGATTTTTGGAACTAATCCTAATTTCGGAATTGTCTTTAAATGTTTGGCATTGGCACTTCCTTGGTATGCAACCTCTATATTTTTACTTTCTGTAATTAATGGTTTAGGACACTATAAAAGGGTGATTCAAATCAATATTATCGGAAATGCTGTTGGCTTGTTTGTCTCTATTATTATGATAATATATTTCAAAACATTAGGCGCCATACTTTCAATTGTTATTTCACCCTCGCTAATGTTTTTTATAACATACTTCTTTATCAATAGGGAAATCAATTTTTTTAAAGCAATCCATTTAAACCAGTTTGATTTTAAAATTATAAAAAAACTGTCTTCTTTTTCACTAATGGCATTAGTTTCTTCGGTTATTGGTCCAATGGTTTTTTTGGCTGTCAGGAAATATGTAATTCATATTGTAGGCTTAGAACAAGCCGGTTATTGGGAAACAATAACTCGTATTTCGAGTTATTACCTAATGTTTATTACTACAATTTTATCTATTTATTTTCTGCCAAAATTAACCGTTGCCACTAGTAATAAGGAAACAAAAAGCATTTTTTGGAGTTTTTACAGGTATTTACTTCCGTTATTTAGTATTGGGATAATCATATTATATTTTTTGCGTTTTTACATAATTAAAACCTTATTTACAGTTGAATTCCTTCCCGTTACTGGTTTGTTTTTTTGGCAATTAATAGGTGATTTTTTGAAGGTTGCTTCCTTAATTTTGGGTTATAATTTACTGGCAAAAAAAATGACGGTTGTTTTTATTGTTACAGAATTGTTTTCACTTTCAATCACCTATTTTTTAAGTCTGTATTTGGTTACTATTTTTGGTGTTGAAGGAGTCGTGATGGCCCATGCTTTTACCTATTTAGTATATTTGATAGTGTTGAGTATGGTTTTTAGAAAAAGTATTTTTTAATTATTTATAATTGAATCTATAATCTTAGAATATTTTTCAGCACCTTTTGCATTTAAGTGATCATCATTACTAAAATCTCTAATAGTAAAATCTCTGTTTTTTTCAAAATCCAAGTACTTAATTTTATATTTAGCAATTAAATTTTGAATAAATTTATTAACCTTTATTTTTTTTATAATTAATTCATTATCAATGTAGGTTTTGTACAATGGTGTTGAAAAAATATAAATTTCAATATTTTTTTGTTTACAATATTCTATTATAGACATGATTCTTTCTGAATTTTTTTTGAAATCAAGGTCTGATATTTCTTTATGTCTGAATTCAATTCTTTTTTTGGCAGAATTAGCTATTTTATTGGTATCGTATTTCATTTCAGAAAATTCGTCTGAAAAATTTCCTTCTTCAAATCCAAACTCATTTATAATTGGTGGTCTGTAATTTTTATTAAATCTATCTAAAATAATTTTATTAAATAGTTTTGTATTGGATAAATAAATTGATAATTTGTTTGAATAATTTATTGGGTAAATTTCAATATCGTAATACATGCTGTACCAAGAATATCTGAAATAATCTTTGTCTCTTTGAGTGTCTAGACTATGATAGTCTAATTCGAAAATCACTTTTTTTAAATTCTTCATTTGTTTTACGTTATGAAAAAAAAGTGCTGAATCTAGCTGTATGTCCTGAGAACCATATGATAGGTTTACAGTTTTTAATTTAAAAAATTTAGGATTTAAAGCACATTGATTATGAGATGAGCCTAAAATTAAAACTTCAATAGTTTCTTTGTTTTTTTTAAAATAATTTGCTATGGTAATAAATGAGTTTTGTGAGTTCCTAAAATAAAGTTCAAATCCTATTAAAATTAACAAAATTGGAATAATAAACATCAAGAATTTTTGTAAAAATTTTTTCATCTCAAAACTGGAAATATATAAATTCTTGTTCTTTACCCATGAAAATAAAGATAATTATAATTAACAGGTAATAAAACGAAATTCGAACCATTTTAGGCCACTTAAATCCCAATCTTTCTAGTGAATACTGATTTTCTCTTCCTATCCATTCAATAATAATAAAGAATAATAACAATACTAAAAGTGTTAATGGAAATATTGTTGGTTTTGTAAATAGTGATTTATTGAAAATTCCATGGATGTAGTTTATGGCGTGAGTAATATTGTTTGCTCTAAAGAAAATCCATGCAAATGTTGTAAGTAAGAAAGTAATCAGTATTTGAATAATTTCACTAAAATTAGGTATTAATCTATCTTTAGCCACAATTTCTGTATTGTTTCTGTTTTTATTTAATAGTAATAGTGGTAAAAAATATAATGCATTTAAAAATCCCCAAGCCAAGAATGTCCAGTTTGCACCATGCCAAAAACCACTGATTAAAAAAATGATAAATATGTTTCTTACTTTTATCCAAGAGCCTGTCTTGCTCCCGCCTAGAGGAATATACAAATAATCTTTAAACCATGAAGTCAGTGAAATATGCCATCGCCGCCAAAATTCAGCAATATCTCTCGAAAAGTATGGAAAGGCAAAATTGCGTAATAAATTTATTCCAAAAAGTCTTGCAGTTCCTAATGCAATGTCTGAATATCCAGAAAAATCACAATAAATTTGGAATGCAAATAATAAAGCACCAAGCACTAAATTACTTCCTGATTGATGAGCGGAATCATTAAAAATAAGATTGACATACTCAGCACAATTATCTGCAATTACAATTTTCTTAAATAATCCCCAAAGGATTTGTCTTAAACCATCAGCTGTTGCTGTATAATTGAATTTTCTATTCCGTTGAATTTGTGGTAAAAGATGTGTAGCTCTTTCTATTGGACCGGCAACCAAAAGGGGAAAGAAACTCACAAAAACAGAGTAAATAACAAAGTTCTTTTCGGGTTTTATTCTATCGTAATAAATATCGATGACATAAGATAATCCGTGAAAAGTATAAAAAGAAATCCCAACAGGAAGTATTACTTTTAATAATAATGGGTTGCTATTTAAACCAAAAGATGCTAACAATTCTGAAAATGAAGTTGCAAAAAAGTTATAGTATTTAAAAAATCCTAACAAACCAAGATTAGCACTAATGCTCAACCATAACCAAAATTTTTTTGTTTTTGAATTTTGAGATTTGTATATTTTTAAACCAGAGAAATAATCTAAAAGTGTCGAAAATATTAATAGAAACAAAAAAAGATAATCCCAACAAGAGTAAAAAAAATAACTTGCTACAAGAAGTAATATGTTTTGTTTTTTGTGGTTTTTATTTGCAACAAACCAATAGAGTAAATAAACAATTGGTAAAAAAAAAGCAAAATTGATAGAGTTGAATAACATAACTTAATAATTAAAAACGGTCTAATTAGTTTCCCAAACCTTTAAATATTTTTCAGCAATTTTAATATAATGGTGTTCCTTTTCTATAAAAGTTCTTGCTCGTTTTCCTATGGCAATAATTTCTTTTGGATTCTCAATTAAAAAAGATAGCTTCATAACCAAATAATCTAAATCAGGTAAAGCATTAATAACTACTTCATCTTCTTGTAATCCGTAATGCTCTAAAAACTCTTTTTCTGCACCTGTGAATACCACTTTTCCTTTTGCCATGGCTTCCAGTGCGTTATAGCCTTGATCTCTGCTAAAGCTCTGATCTAAAAGAATATGGGATTTGTTGTAAAGTTCAATATATAATGGATATGGAATTGTATTCGTAATTATTATTTCTACTTTATCTTGATATTTTTCTTTTATTATTTTCAACGCTTTTTCAAAATATGGAATTCCTTTTTGATTGTAACTGTATTTATTGATGCCTAAAAAAATAATTATTTTGTTTTCAATAACTAATTCTTTAAATTCTAATTTATTTATATTCACAGGATAAGGGATAAAACCTGAGTAAATAGAATAATTTTTTGTAGCATCTACATAATCAAAATCAGTAGCAATTAAGCCATCGAAATTTCGCATAATAAATTCGTGAATTTTAATATGCATTTTTTCAAAATAGTCATAAAATGGATTGAATTCTTTATAAAGATTTTGATTTTGAAAAAATGGTTGTAGTATTGATTTGTAGGACTGATTCTCAGTATAATATTTCAAAGTCATATAATCTATTCCACAAGACAGTAAAAATAAACGATTGTTAGATTTTGCTACTTGCTTCATTAAATAAAGTTCTATCCTTTTTGTTGTTTTTATGGGAGCTTCATTAACAAATTGGACAATATCAAAGTTTTTTAATTTTGGAAGAAAAAAATAAAATCGAAATCCATATTCCAAGCCTGCCAAATCAAATTTAAACAAACGAAAGAAAATTTTTCTTGGAATAGTGAATATCTTTTTCTTTAACCATTTTGCCTCGTAATCATAATCTACAGGATAACATTTGAAGCCATTACTGTTCCCAATCAAAACTACCTCATGACCTAGTTTAATTAAACCTTCTTTCAGTGAATTTTGTAAAAGGCTATATTCTCCTACAAGTAATATCCGCATAATTCTTATATTTGAGACGAAAATAATAAAATACAAATGATTTTGCCTGACAGAAGATATAAAATTGCTCTAATAGGTTTTCGTCTTGGTACAGGGGGTGCCGAAAAAGCATTGGCAAACTTGTCTATTTTTTTTGATAAAAAGGGAATAGATGTGCATAATATAATCGTTTTAGACGATGTTTCCTATGAGTATGCTGGCAAATTGATCAATTTAGGCAAGTTGAAAAATAAGTCTAATGATGTTCTGAATAAAATTCAACGTATTGTTTTTTTGAAAAAATACCTTAAAAAAAATAAGTTTGATTTTATTATTGATTTTCGCCCCAGAACAAAAACCGTTCAGGAATTAATAATTGCCAAATGGCTCTATAAGTCCAAAGTAATTTTTAGTGTCCGAAGCTATTTACTAGATTATTATATGCCCAATAGGTCAAGTTTAACGCGTTTAATGTATGGTAATTGTTATTCTATTGTAGCGGTAACAAAGACAACTCAAAAATTAATAGAAGCCAAACATAAATTAAAAAATGTTACTACAATATATAATCCGGTTGATTTTCAAGTAATTGAGAGTATGTGTAATGAACCTGTAGACTTA
>NZ_JBMOGV010000010.1:0-40492 GCF_049318185.1 Flavobacterium sp.
GCTGCATACCATTGAATAGCTGTTCCTGTTGCCACTAAATTAGCAACTGTCGCTGAATTACAAAAAGTTTGAGCTGATGCCGTTGGTGGCGCTGTAGATGGACCTCCTAAAAAGGTTGGCCCTACATTAGTTACTACTAAAGGACGATTTGTAATAGTTCCCGTTGTAAATTCATCACAACCAACATCTTTTAAAGTTGCAAGAGGATGACGAGATTGACCGCTAATATCAAATAATAAACTAGCATCATCATCTATATTTGGAATGTGTAAAATAGCAGGATAATTTGAACTTGATGCATCAATAGCTGGACTTCCTGTTGATAATCCAAAATAACCATCCGAATTTGTTGACAAAAGAGGATTAACAGAAGTCATACCTGAAGCGATAGTAATTCCTAAAGTTCCTTGATACATATTTCCTGCAAAAGTGGTTCCACCATTGGCATTCATGAAAATATTACCTGAATCTTTTTTGAAGATATTATTTGCCCAAGTATTATTTGTAGCACCAATTCCACCAAAATCAATATCGGCACAATTATAAAAAGTGTTGTGAACAAAATTTATATTATTTAAAACTACGGGATAAGTTGTAGTATCGTATTCATACGTTACGGCATCCGCATTAGAAGCCCCAGTTGTGCTTCCCGAATTTTCGAAATAGTTATTATAACAATAAATGTTATTGGCCTCTTTGACTCTAATACCTCCCGCATTGATGAAGAAATTACTGTAAGCCACATTATTATCACCATTTCTAAAAACTAACATTGCATTTTGTTGGTTAGTAAAAGTACAAAAACGTATCGTATTCTCCTGCGATTTAACAGAAACCGATTCGCTATCTCCAAGACCCGTATTATTAAAATAACAATATTCAACAATAGATCTTGATTTATTAGCGTTTTCTGTACTTATACCGATTCTGATTGGCTCATTGCCGTAATCACCACCTGTTCCTGCAAAATTTTGGAACGAACAATATCTAATTTTGTGATACCCTGGTGTTGTATAGGATGTACGTATTTGAATTGCACATCCTAATTCATCTATATTGTCATCGGCTAACTTAGATATATTAGAATATTCTACAATATTATATTGCGAATCTTTAGCAATTTCAATGAATTTTTTAGCTCTATAACCGTCAAAGTTCAATTGTGATAATATGTTGTGACTTCCATTAACTTCAATTAAATAAAGACCTCCTACATCACCCGAAGTAAACTGAAAACCATTAAATTTTATATAATTTCCATTAATATTGATATCATTAATACCATCTAAATAAACTCCACCATTAGTAGCAGCTTTAACAGTAATATTACTTCTCCCAATATTCAAAGTGGTATCGGTATAATGTCCGTCGGCAAGTATAATAATATCTCCACAATTGGAAGCATTTATTGCGGATTGTAAAGCTGCAATTGAACTTACATTTACAACACTTGCATTAGCATTAGCAGTTACTGTAACTGCAACTGCAGTTCTTGAAGTTTCGCTGATTCCAGCATAAGAAAGTGATACATAATAAGTTCCGGTTGTTAAAGCAGTAGAAGCATCTAAAGCAGTTCCACCAGTAGCAGCTGAATACCATTTAAAAGAAGTTCCTGAAGAGGGAACTAAATCTGCAACGGTAGCACTACCACAAAAACTCTGAGCTGAAGCAATTGGTGCAGCAGTATTGCTTTCTCCAATTGCAAAACTTCCGAATCCTGTATTTCCTGTTGCAGATATTGTTGTAGTAGTTGGTGTTCCTACAGTTGTAAGAGGACTCCAAGTACTATTATCATATCTACGCACTACATAATTTGAAGCGGTTGTGCCCGCATCATTATCAGTACTAGCATAGTTGAACGTTGCTTCATACGTTCCAAAACCTGCTAAATTAGTATTCGTTAACAACCAATATCTATTTAATTTTTTAGTATTATCGATACCTGAATCTGATAAATCTGATAAAGCTATTGGATACGATTTAATAGCTAATTCTCCATCAGCAGATGTGTTTCCTGAAAAAGTTAATGCTAAAGGAAAATAATTTGTAGCATCTCCAATTGCAAAGTTAAATGATGGAGAATTACCAGAAGATGTAGCTTTTTTCAAGTTTCCAACAACCCAACCTGTACTTGAACTTGCTCCTGTAATACTACCTAAAGGACCAACATTCAATTTTAAAGCACTAGTATTTCCGGGTGTAGTTATTGAAGAAACAATTGGATAATAATCAACAGAATTAACAACAACAGCTGGAACAGAGTTGGTAGCAACCGTTACATAATCACCAGTAAATAATTTACCAGAAACAAAATTTAATGTTCCATTTACAGTAATGTCATTTCCTCCTGTATATGTAATTGTAGTTACAAATCCTGAAGCATTTGTATTGGCAGTTCCTGTATATGTAGATGCAAAATAAACACCCTTAGGACAGTCAATTGTCATATTCTTAATACCTGTTGCAGGATTAATTTCACCACCATTATAAAAAGAAGTTCCGATACTAATTGGGTTAAATCCATCATTTTTAGCGAAAACAAAGTTGATTCCTGAGCCAAAAGTACGTGCAGTAGATGTTCTAATATTACCATCAGTTGTTCCTGAAATACCTTTACTAGATGTAATAACAAGAGTACAATCAGATTGAGCAGCAAATGATCCCGTACCTGTTAAATTATAAGTGCCTGAATTGTAAGTATCAGCAGCAATAGCCCCTGAAGCCTCATTTCCATCTCCAAACGAAAACTTTCCAGTGCTTGTAACTGTTAAAATACCTGGTGTATTTAATCTAATGCTTTGATTCATGGTTACACCTAGTGGATTAGAAACAGTAATGTTTCCTGTAAGTGTAGTAGTGTAGTTTTGACTACCATTAGCAGCCGAGGGAGATGTTAAAGTAGAACCTGGCAACCCACCTGTGTGTTGCGCTACAGTTGTTCCATCAAAAAAGTAATTAGAACCCGCATTTAAAGTCGTAGTAGTGGTAGTAATAGCTGTAGCAATAGAAACATTGTTTCCTAATTTCAAAGAAGCCGCTGCATTTAATACAAAACTACCCGCTCCTGAAATTGTATAACCCGCTAAATTAATAGTCCCTGCTACAGTTAATGTTTTTCCGGTATCTACGGTAAAGTTACCCTCTAAAGCAATGGTATGTCCAGCAGAGATTGTAATATTATTGGTACCTGAAGGAGCCGAAGTAGCTGTTAACCATGCAACACCATTATAGTACTCCCAAATATCTGTACTAGTTAAATTTCCTGAAGCAGTAGACCTAAAATTGGCTATTGTAGAAGAGATGTTCACAAAACTACCGATAAGATTCGATTTAATAGAGTTAGAAGTGGTAATATTATCTCCCCTAGCTATTACATCATAATAATAATTCCCTTGAGCTAGACCAGTAAGCACCCTAGACGTTCGTGAAGCTGAAACTGTAACTGGATATCCGGCTTCAAGAGACAAATTTCTTCCTCTTACAAATACGTCATCCAAAGAAATACCCCCTGCCGTAATAGTATTAATTCCATCCGTAGCTAAGGTAGTGTAATTAATCCAACGAAGATATACCAGAGGTTGATTATCACATTCAACTGGTAAAGGAACATTATTTAACACACCCGTAGTCCAATCTCTAGCAACAATTATGGTAGCTGAAGGAACATCTGTATAGGTTCCGTTCGCTCCAATTTTATATTGTACTTTGAAATCACGAGCTGCTGTTGCAGCTTGAGAAGCATATTGTTTAGAAGATACGGTTGTGTTATAATACCCTAAGGTATTTACCTGTATTTCCCAGTTAGTACCAGAAGCTAGCCCACTTACAGGTGTCCAAGCCGATGTCGTTGCAGTAACACAAGTGTTTGAAGCAACTGTTCCAATCCCAGCAGTCCCTTTTGATTGCACTACAGCATTTGTAGTATTGTTGGCAGATGTAGTAGTTGCCAAAAGGTTGGTATCAAAATTCCAACCTACAATATCAGATTGCGTAGGAGTAGCATATAAAGAAAACCTATAATCAGTGGCACCAGCAACAGCACCCCAGTTAGCAGTAAAACCAGATTCAGTAGGATTACTCGAAGCGGTGGCCACAGGAGCCGTTAAAGGCGTCAGTGTAGCCCCTTGCATTAGATTCGAATTACCAGAGTTTACATATTTAGATACAATACCCGTAGTACCAGTAACATCATCTTTAGAAACCACTACATCATAATAGTATGTACCAACATCTAAACCTGTAATGGCTTTTGAAGTAGCCAAATTATTACCTTCAGTAACTGCTTTTACAACAGTAAGTAGATTTCCTTTTACCAAAATATTGTCAATACGAGAAGTTCCTCCAGTAGAAGGAGTGGTCATTTCAGCACCTGAAGTATTAGTAAATGAAGTTTGTACCCAACGCAAAACTACGTTTGGATTGTTATCACATACCTCAGGTAAAGCGATGTTGTTTACACTAGAATTCCATGCATCAGTTGCCAATGTAAGTGTAGTTCCTAAATCTGTAAAAGTTCCACTAGTTCCTGTACTACTGTATTGTAATTTCCAGTCTCTAGGACCTGTACTCGTAGAAAATTGATCCGAAGAGATCGTTACATTTTTATAGCCTACGGTATTCGCCGTTACTTGCCAATACTTGTCCGGAGCAGCTTTTGGAGTACCATAAACGGCATCTACACCCTCTGTACCAGATAGTAGAGCAGTAGAATAATAAGTGGCACCTCTAGCAGCAAAACCAGTACTTGGGTTACCTGAAACTGTCGTGTTTATTGCACCACCCCCATTCTGGGTCAAGGTTTGTGCTGTATTGTTCGCCGTAGTCAGATTGGCTACTACTGAAGTTGCAGCAGTTTGTGTACCATCAGTAATTGTCCAGCCCACAACAGTAGAGGCACTAGCCGCAGCCGAGTACACGTTGATGTTATAGGTAGAAACTACAGGAGCCACAATCCAATTTGCTGTAAAACCTGAAGCAGTAGGAAGACTACTCGCTAAAGCTACCGGAGTAGCGATTTGCGTCGCCGTTTTTCCTGAAACAAATGATGCTGAGGAATAATTATAAGAAGCATCAAAAGTATAAATCTTAAAATGACTGGTATCCGCAGGGTTTAAACCCGTTGACACATAAGACAAATCAGTTCCAATATAGACCACTTTCCCATTTTTTGGAGGTGTAATTGGATCTGTAACGGGCGGAATTCCAGTATTAATGATATCATTAACCGCATAAATAGTTTTTTGTGTTGGATTTGCTCCTGGATTCCCAGTTTCTAAAGATGGATCACCAGAATAACGAACCACCATATAACCCCCACCATCAACACCACCTGAAGCAGCTATCCAATTAGTCGTCATTGAAGACAAGGTCTGATTCGTTATCGAAGCAGTACCTGGCGAATTTGGTGGAGTATCGTCAGCAGCAGCAGTTGTTGCTCCAGTACCCGAAGACTCTCCAGAATAATTTCTCGCCTGATCAAAAGTATATACTTTATAGTAATAAGTAGCATCTGTTGTCAAACCTGTATCTGTAGTTAACAATCCAGTTCCTACATAAACAACAGTACCAGTCAAACTACCTGTTCCGTTAGTAAACGTATTTCCAACTGCATAAGTTGTTTTTTGAGTTGGGTCATTATCGGCATTAGGACTTGTTGCATAACGCACCACTAAATAACCACCACCGTCAATACTTGCGGCGGCATTCCAACTTACTGCCAAGGTAGTAGCGGTCGCTCCAGACACCGTGACAGCACCAGGATTACCAGGAGGTGTATTATCCGATTGAGTAACTAAATTTAATGCAGAAGAATAATTAAACGCTTTATCAACCGTAAAAATTCTGTAATAATATGTCACTGCGGTATCAGCCACAGTATCTATAAAACTAGTAGTTCCTGTTCCACCTATATACACAACAGTTCCTGTACCTATAGTATTATTCACACCATAGATACCATTTACATTTGGAAGAGGCTGAGCAGTTGGGTCAGCGGTATAACGTACTACCATATAACCTGTTTTGTCAGCGTCTGCAGATGCTGTCCAACCCACATTAAATGTAGTTGCTGAAACAATAGAAACCGTTGAAGCCGTTGCAGCTGTTGGAGGTGTAGTATCAACACCACCTGCATACACTACGAAATCATCAATAAGAACATTTGAAGATGTTATTGCAAGATGTCTAACACCTGCAAAATTTGTGCTAGCTCCTGCAGCTACAGTATTTGTCGTCGCAGTATAGGTTGCCTTAACCCAAACCCCTGACGAATAAGTAGAGGTTACAAGTCCAGATTTACTATCATTAGTAGTATTATAAATTGAACCTTGCAAACTAGCCGTTTGATCTGTTGTCGTATTATAATAAAATTGTACAGTGTGATTAGTATTGGCAGCAGGCGCATTTGCGGCTGTAGCCGTGGTAGGTGATTGTATTCTTGTAGTAACATCATTGGTTGTATGACTCGCATACTTACTCCCTGTTCTAGCTACTGCAGCATTATTTAAAATTGCTCTGACAGGTGATTTACCAGTGCTATTTACACTCCAAACAGTCGTTGACAAAGTACCTGCTAATGTACTTGCGGCATAGTTTTCAAACCCTCCCTCCATATACGGAAAGGATCCGATGGTTTGGGCTTGCCCCCAACTTGCATTACTTCCAAGCAGTAAAAATAATATACTGCAAATAAGAAAATTAAATCTTGTTTTGTTAAATAATAATTTTTTCATAATAATATAGGTTTGATTAATAGGTTTTTTATTTTGATTGATAGTCATTGTCTTGATGACAAACAAACATCAATCAAAATACATTGACAAATTAAGCAAATGTAATTTAAGGCTAAGTCCGAAAAATAGGGTAAAATTGTCCACACCTCTATTTTTTAGTATTAATTTGCTAAATAAAATTCATTATGTAAAAAAAATCAACAAAATTTTTACACATAGTATAATTAATAAATCTTTGGGAATTATTAGTTTTCATAATAAAATTTATAGTAGTAGGCAAAACTAAACCTGTCAAAGTGTCCCTTTTTTTCTTCGAGAATTTTTATTTTAAATTCATAAATTATTATTTATAATTTTTCATTAATTTTACACAGAAGATTTATCTTATATAATGTGTAATTGAAGATAATAAACTACATTACAGGGTCTTTACTGATTATCGGCTTATGTTATTCTGTACAATTTTACCCCTACATTCGTATTTTGAATACTATTTAGAGTGCTATTTTTGAAATCTATAATACAAACAAAAAAATATTATAACCAATACCTTATTTTTTAAAAACTTTATTAAAAAAATGAATTTAAAACAAACCATTATGAAAAAATCATTACTCAATCACAAATCTTTACATTTTGCAATTTTATTGCTTTTGCTGTGTGCTAATGTATCAGTAGCACAGAGAACTATAATTCATGAAACATTTGGTGGAGTTGACATTGCAGATCCATACACTGGTGGAACTTCTACTACACCAGCATCTCCAAATCAAATTACTTACACAAAAGCAACTTCAGCCACAGTTTCTGCTGCAGTTTCAGTTGGAACTTCAAGTAGTAGTGGTTATCTTTCAATTACAGCTGGTGCTGTGCCAGCACCAGTTACTACAACTGGTAGAACATATTTATCTGCACCTATAACTTCAGGCAACTTTGTGCAAATTTTAAAGAACAACCCCTATCCTATTACTTGGACATTTAATATGAGATTAAACAGATCTTCAAATATTGCTGGTTTAACAAGTAATGCAAATTCTAATTATGCACCTGCCGTAGTATTGGCTGCAAGTAGTTCTGATTTACTAAGCGAAACTACTAAAGGATATGCGGTTTCTATATCTTTAGGTTCAGTGGCATTACAACAAAAAATTGAGTTAAGTTCCTTTACAGGAGGATTAGGTTTTGCTGGTACAACACCTGTGGCTCCAGTAAGCATTATTTCTTCACCTGATTTTCTAAATGGTAGTTACGTTAGCGTAAAAGTAACTTATACCCCTTCAACAGACACTTGGTCTCTTGCAGTAAAAGATAGTGGAACAGGTCCTTTTACAGATCCTGCAACTGATACTTATCCAACACCTCAAACTGCTATTAATACAGTCAATACTTCAGAAACTATGACGCATTTTGGATATTTTTATTGTCATAAAAGTAATGGTAGTGTTTCAGGAACAGTATTCCGTACAGACAACTATAAAGTAGTTTTAGAATCTCCATTTGTTCCACTACCAACAGTAGAGAAAAGACAAGCTTTTAACAGTATTACTTCACCAACAGTATTTGATTTAGTGGCAACAGGCGTTAATGGTGGGACTATAAATTGGTATGATGTGCCATCGGGAGGACTTTCTTTATCTTTATCAACGCCTTTAGACTATAAAAATTATTATGTTTCTCAAACAGTAAGTGGTGTAGAAAGTGATAGAGTTGTTTCTCAAGTATTTGTAGGCGATACCACTTTAAAAACATTGCCGTTTCATGAAGATTTTGCTAATTATAACACTAATGACAAGCTAATAGTTATAAATAATGATTCATTATCAGGTACTGGTTTAGGCTCATGGAGTGTTAATAACCCTTCAATTACAGCGCCATTTGGGGCTGATACAGATGATGCTTTGATCGCAGCACAACCGTCTAGTTGGATTTCAAGTGTATTACCAACTCCAACAGGAAAAGCAATTACTTTTGATAAATCAGGTATTGATCCTCAAATTCTTTTCAATGCCCCTACGGCAGGATCAGTCTATGCATCTTGTTTGTTTATGGTAACCAATCTTTTATCAGATAGCGGTGCATCTATAACTAATGGTACCTCTGGAACGAGTGCAGATACACCAAAAGCTCCAGGACAATTTTTTAGTTTAGGTTATTCTGCAGGAGCAGGACAAAACACTGCTTACACAGCAGCTGTTTATCTTAAAACAAGTACTATAGATGCAACTAAATTCAATATTGGTATCAATGCCTCACCTTCTGATCCTATATTAGCTGATGATATTAAATGGGATACAACTGATTATGAGGTTAACACTCCTATCACTTTAGTGACAAGTTATTCTTATGATGATTATGTTTCTAGATTATGGATTAACCCAACTGATAATTCAGCAGAACCAACTGCAAATGCTACTACGTTACCAAGATCAGCAGCTCTTGCCGTAGATAGACTTCGTTTGACTCAACAGTCCTCTGCAACTACTCCGTTTATTACTTTAGACGAAATTAGAGTGGCAAACAACTGGGGTGAAGCTCTAGGTGCTTCCTCTACTTTAGGAATTACTCCTGTTAAATCTACAGGAATTAAAATCTATCCTAATCCAGTTTCAAACGGAAAATTATACATCGCTTCTGCTACTAATTTAGAAAAAGAAGTTGCTATTTATAACACTTTAGGTCAAGAAGTACTTCAATCTAAAACAAACAATCAAGCAATTAATGTTTCTAATTTAAGTAAAGGAACGTATTTTGTAAAAATTACAGAAGCTGGAATAACGGTTACAAAAAAATTAATTATTCAATAATTAATTATTAGATTCAAGTGAAAATGCGGTATTTTTATATAAAATATCGCATTTTTATTTCATAAAATCAACCTCATGAAAGTAAAAGCAACCCTTTTTGTTATTGCACTGCCCTTTTTTAGTTATTCTCAAGTAGTTTTAAAAGCTGATGGCCAAGGAAATACCTACGAATTAATAAATAGCGTGTTAGCGCCAGGAAATGAAGCTGTAGAACATCCTGAATGTGTTCACGGTGCTTTTGGAAGACACATCGCCGAAGTTTGGGATGAAGATGCAAAAGCAAATGTGTTTGAATTTTATTCCCATGTGACTCCAGACAACGATCGTTGCGAAAAATTTGATAGACAGCGTGTAGAAATTAAAACCTATGAAGCTTCGCCCGATAATCTGAAAGGAACGCTAGGGGAAACTATCACCTATAAATGGAAATTTAAATTGCCTAAAGGATTTCAACCTTCAGGCAGTTTTACCCATTTACACCAAATTAAAGCCGTTGGCGGTTCGCAAGACTTGCCTATTTTTACAATAACAGCTAGAAAAGCTAAGATAAATCAACTTATTGTAATTCATGATAACGAAACAACTGTTGCAAGTGCTAATCTTTCTGAATTTGAAGGCGTTTGGGTTGAAATTACAGAGAAAATCAAAATTGGCGCTAACGGAACCTATTCTATTACGATTAAAAAAGTAAAAAATGGCGAAGAATTGCTATCTTTTAGTAGTAACGACATCATGACCATTAGACCCGACAATGACTTTATTAGACCAAAATGGGGTATTTACAGAAGTCTTAAAAAAGCCGCTGATTTAAGAGATGAAGCAGTTCGATTTAATGATTTTTCTATCCAAGAAGGAGTTAACTAATTGTATTTAATTAAATAATAAAGTGAAATTAGCAGCAATTATAGTTCTTATTACTATTAATATTTCCTATTCGCAAGTTGTTCTTAACGCAAATGGACCCGGAAATACATACGAAAGAATTACCAATTTTTTTGCGCCTGGAAACGGAACCGGAGCAGTAGAAGCACCCGATGAAACTCCCGATGGTTCACACCAAGATTTTGGAAGGCATATTGCAGAAGTATTTGACACGGATTTAAATAAATATGTTTTTGAATTTTATTCACATTATGCATTAGATAATGATGTTGCTACTTTATCTACAGATCGTCAAAGGATAGAAATTAAAACCTATGCCGCTTCACCTGATAATTTAAAAGGAACTTTGGGAGAAACAGTTATTTATAAATGGCGGTTCAGATTACCTACTGGGTTCCAACCCTCAGGAAATTTTACGCATATTCATCAAGTAAAAGGAGTAAATGGGGATGATGACAGTCCGATTTTTACTTTAACTCCAAGATTAGGAACTCCCAATAAATTAGAATTAATTTATGTTGCCAACTCGACTTCTGGAACAGATAAATTAAACATAGTAGATTTATTACCATTTGAAGGCAATTGGATTGAAGCTGAAGAAATAATACAAGTTGGAAGTTCTGGAAGCTACTCTATTACATTAAAAAAACACAGCGACGGAACTATTTTACTATCCTATAGCAATGCTACTATGGCAACTATTCGTCCTGATAATAGCTTTATACGTCCGAAATGGGGGATTTATCGCAGTTTAAATGATGTTGTAAACTTGCGCGATGAAGCTGTCCGATTTTCTGATTTCAGCATCGAAGAAGTAAATTTAAACACAACTGCTATTCAAAATGAGAAGCAAATAGCTAGTTTACCCAACCCTGTGCATGACAAATTAGAAATTTCAAATAAGATCATGCAGCAGTTCGACAAGTTACGATTGTTTGATATAACGGGTAAATTATTACTCGAAAAAGGTAATTTGTTGAATGAAATTGATGTTTCTTTTTTAAAAACAGGAATGTATTTTATACGATTTAGTAATAAACAAAACCAATCCGTAAGTATTAAAATTATTAAAACATAAATCTATGAGAAATTCAATACTAGCTTTCCAAATGTTTTTCTTATTTTATTGCAACACTGCAACTTTTGCCAAAATAAAATTACCAAGTATAATTGCCTCCAATATGGTATTGCAACGCAATACTACAGTAAAAATATGGGGCTGGGCAAATCCAAGCGAAAAAATAACAATAAAAACAAGTTGGATTTCAGAAGCATTGAAAGTCACAACACCTGATAATGGTCGTTGGGAGATTGCAATAAAAACAACTTTAAGTAAGGAACCACAAACAATTCAACTAAAAAGCAGTGAATCAACTATCAACATAGAGAATATAGTATTTGGAGAAGTTTGGATTTGTTCGGGTCAATCTAACATGAGAATGCCATTAAAGGGATATACTGGACAACCAACTTTTGACGGAAATTCATCTATTGCAACTGCAAAAAACATCAATTTACGCTTATTTTCCATTACTGAAAACGGCTCACCAAACCCATTAGATTCTGTAAGTAATTATAAAAAATGGAGTGTTTCTTCGCCCGAAACGGTAAAAGACTTTAGTGCTGTTGCCTATTTTTATGGGAAACAATTACAAGAAATTTTAGACGTTCCTGTGGGTTTAATAATGACTTCTTGGGGAGGAACGCGAATTCAACCTTGGATGAGTAAAGAAGCCGTAGCGCCTTTTTTGGATGTCAATAAAGTTAAAAAAGACACCACCGATAAATACAAAAGAATTCCTTCGGCCATTTTTAATGCGATGATAAATCCAATTACTTCTTATACTATCAAAGGAGCTTTATGGTATCAGGGAGAAACCAATCGAGACGAACCAAACATTTATCAAAAATTACTTCCTGAAATGGTAAAAGATTGGCGTAAAGAATGGAATATTGGGGATTTTCCTTTTTACTATGTTCAGATTGCTCCCAATAAATACATCGATAAAAGCAATTCGCAATACCTTAGAGAAGCGCAACTTAAAGTATTAGAAGTAATTCCAAATTCAGGAATGGCTGTGCTTTCGGATATTGGTTCCGATGCAACAATTCATCCACCAAGAAAAAAGGAAGTCGCTGAACGCTTATTATTCCTTGCTTTAAACAAAACCTACGGAATGAAAGACGTTGATTGTACTGGGCCTATATATAAATCAATGAGTGAGAAAGAAGGTGCTTTGTTACTGAGTTTTGATGCGGCAGAAACTGGCATTTTTTCACCTGAAACTGAATTAAGCAATTTTGAAATAGCAGGTGAAGACAAAATATTCTATCCTGCAAAAGCTGAAATTATTGCCCATAAACAATTAAAAGTTTCAAGCTTGGATGTAAAAGTACCTGTTGCAGTTCGCTATGGCTGGAAAAATTGGTTTGTAGGAACATTATATGACAATAACATGCTTCCAGCTTCTTCTTTTAGAACGGATGATTGGGAATAAGAAAAAAATTTATAAATAAAGTTTTATTGTTGCTATTTAATTTTAACAATCAAAGGATTATTGATTTTAGAAGCATAATTAGTTAAATAATTTTCCCAAGCTTCTTTGGTTGTAAATTCACCTTGCTTTTTCCAACCGAAACCAGTGTAATAAACCACTTTGTTGTCTTTTACTTTTAGCAAAGCATATAAATTGCACAATTCCTTTTTAGGATTCATGTATTTTTCAAAACTAACCATAGTTTTTTTAGGAAACACTATTCCTGTTCCTAACTCAGAATCATCAATTGGTTGCCAATAATCAATCCAACCTTGTTTGCTATTTCCTTCGGTTTTCCCATCGTTATTATGCAAAGTTATTCCTGCTGATAACCTAGTAGTGCCTGAAACCGTAATTTCAAATTTAGATAGAAAACTACCATAATCCAAGCTGATGCGTTTTACTTCTGTTATTTTGTTTCCTGCTGCATCCCAATCGGCATAGGTTAAAACAAAACTAGTTCTTATAGGACCAGTGGTAATTGTTTTCCAAGTAGTGAAATTTTTAGAATAGTAATAGGTTGTATCTACTTTTATCGCTATTCCGCCTATTCCTCGACTATCACCTACGTGAAAATTATCTAAACCTTCACCCGTATCTTTGTGATAAGTTCCTGTTCCAGTAGTATATTTTTCGTACCATTTGTTCAAAATGGGATACTCTACTCTTTTCAACCAAGCGTCAATTCCACTGGTTAATGTTCCGCCTTTTACTTTGTCTTCTGTCATTTTTTGAGCTACAGGACCATAGGTTCTAAAAGCCACTTTATTATTTTCCCATGCGTAATCGTCTGTTCTTTCAGGAACAAATCTAGAGTAGCAATAAGTTACTGGCTCATCAGTTTTAGCATCATTATTTACTAACAGCTCATATTTTTTGGAAGCTGAAGCTTTAATTTTTGGTTGAAATAAAAGCAAATCTGTAATTCCATCACCATTTTCATCAACACATTGAGCAATTAAAAAAGTGGTGGTTCCAACCTCTCTGACACCAAATTTTTCTAATACATCTGAAGATTTTAAACCCAAAGCACTTTTAGATACTTCAATCGTTTCAAATTCACGGTCTATCTTTAATGGATTGGATATTGTAATAATTATTGGTTTTTGAGCATACGAAAATAAGGTGCTCAAAAGTAGTAAAACTACTATTTTATAAGTAAATTTCATATTAATTCTCGTTAGAAGGCTTTCCAATTGTAGCCAATATTCCGCCATCAACATACAAAATATGTCCGTTGACAAAATCACTCGCTTTTGAAGAAAGAAATATTGCTGCACCTGACAAATCATTTGGATTTCCCCATTTAGCTGCAGGAGTCCTATTAATAATAAATTCGTTAAAAGGATGTCCATCTACTCTAATTGGTGCCGTTTGTGTAGTCTCAAAATAACCTGGACCAATTCCGTTGACTTGAACATTGTATTTTGCCCATTCTGTTGCCATATTTTTGGTAAGCATTTTTAGTCCTCCTTTTGCAGCAGCATACGCCCCTACTCCATTTCGACCTAACTCACTCATCATGGAGCAGATGTTGATGATTTTACCTTGTTGTCTTGTAATCATGCCTTTAGCAACGTGTTTTGACACGATAAAAGGGCTCACTAAATCAATATCAACCACTTCTTTAAAATCAGCAACTTCCATTTCGATTAAAGGAATACGCTTGATAATTCCCGCGTTATTAATTAAAATATCTATTGGACCTACTTCACTTTCAATTTTGCTAATAGCGGCCATTACTTCGCTTTCAAGAGCAACATTAAACTTGTAACCAAAAGCAGTTATGCCTTCATTTTTAAATTCTAATACCGCTTCATCAATTTTAGCTTGGGATGAATTTCCATTAATAATAATTGTTGCTCCTGCATGACCTAGACCTTTGGCCATTGCCATTCCTAAACCGTGAGTACTTCCAGTAACTAAAGCTATTTTCCCGTTTATGTCAAATAATGAATTTTCCATATTATCTTAATTCTGTTATTTTGCATACATCCATATCTCCATAATCAAGGTTTTCCCCTGCCATTCCCCAAATAAAAGTATAATTGGATGTTCCTGCCCCTGAATGAATTGACCATGGTGGAGAAATTACCGCTTGGTGATTGTTCATCCAAATATGACGCGTTTCTTGAGGTTGACCCATAAAATGACACACGGCTTGGTTTTCTGGAATATCTAAATAGAAATATACTTCCATTCTTCTGTCGTGAACGTGTGCTGGCATTGTGTTCCAAACACTTCCTGTTTTCAATTCTGTCATTCCCATTTGCAATTGGCAAGTAGCTACAATTCCGCCTATAATCATTTGGTTTACCGTTCTATGATTAGCAGTTTCTATAGAACCCAATTGCAGTTTATTTGCTTCAGCAAGGCCAACTTTTTTATTCGGATAATTGGTATGCGCGGGAGCAGAATTCAAATAAAATTTAGCTGGATTTGAAATATCATCACTTTTGAAAACTACTTCTTTAGTACCACTTCCAATATATAAGGCATCTTTGAAACCCAATTCATAAATTACCCCATCGGCAATAACAGAGCCACTTCCACCAACATTAATGATTCCTAATTCTCTTCTTTCTAGAAAATAACTAGATTTTAGAGGGTCAATAGTTTCTAAAGTTAATGGTTCCAAAGGCACTGCAGAACCCGCAATATACCTGTCGTAATGAGAATAGGTAAGGTTTACTTTTCCTAATTGCATTAAATTGTCAATTAGAAATTCGGCTCTTAATTGGGCTGTATTATATTCTTTTACGGCTTGTGGATTTGAAGCGTATCTTGTTTCGTAGGATGTGGTCATTGTGTATTATTTTTTTTATTTTGATATAAATTTAAAAAAAGCTGATATAAAAATTGATAAATAATGTTTAAAAAAAAAGTGATTATAATTTTTAATAATCACTGTTTTTTTATTCTTAGTAACCTGGATTTTGAGGAATCGTTAAAAACGAATTTGTATCAATTTCATACTGAGGAATTGGCAATAAAAAACGATCCACGTTAGCATTTGATTGAAGTTCGGTTAGTGTTACTGGTAATACATTAAAGCTACTATATATTTTTCTATACATATTTGTAAAATGTTTTTTCATAATATACTCTGCGCCTTGTAATTTTAATCCAGGAAAAGGATCTGTAGATGCAGATAAAGAAGACATTGTTGTAGAAAATCTAAGAATATCAAACCAACGTTGATTTTCGAAAGCAAATTCCCACCTTCTTTCATCTGCCAATGCTTTTTCAAAAACAGCTAGTGTTGCAGTTGTTGGTAAAAGAGGAATAAGCGCTCTGGTTCGTATTCGATTTATAATATCTATACTTGCAGTACTATTACCGTCAGCTTCTGCTTTCATTAGTAATACATCTGCATATCGAATAACTGGCCAATCATTTTCGGAGTCATTTGCTAAAACAGTTGGCGAAATATATTTTTTTACATAAAAATCACTAGTCCCATACAAACCAATATTAACTCCCTTTCTTACTGCAGATGGGTCAATATTGTTGACGTAGTAATTAGGGGAGCTGGGATTGTTGGACCCAGGCTTAGTAATTTCTAATACTGGAGTATTATATCCTTTCCCATCACCATTAATTATTGCATTTCCAGAATTAGTTGGTGCAAATAAATTAGACAATGGATTACCCATTCCTAGCCCTCCCCCTTTAAATCGAATAGCAAAAAGTATTTCGGAATTCATTTCGTTGTTCACAGAGAAAACGCTTTCATAAGTATCTTGTAAACTATATCCTCCCGAACTAATAATACTATTAAGCAATGTTGCTGCTTCCGCTTTTCTATTTAATGTTAGATATACTTTTGCCAATAATGCTTTTGCCGCCCATACATTAGCATGACCAAGATCAACAGAATTTGCTGTAAATGCAGCTACATTACCATTTGTAATAGCATTTAACAAATCGGCTTCAATTAATTTATAATTGTCTGTAACCGAAGAACGATTTATTGTTTTGGCTTGTTCGGGAGTAATTGGTTCATCAATTAAAAACACACGACCGTACAAACGCACTAAATTAAAATAGTGATAGGCCCTGATGAAAGAAGCTTCTGCAGCAATTTTTTTACATTGATCAGCCGTAGCATCAATTGACACGGACTCATATTCAATAATTCCAGTTGTTGGATTATAATTTGCACCAGCAGCATTCAACACAGTATTTGTATTTTTAATATTATTATAGGTATTTAACCAATATTTATAAAGTCCTTGATGCGTCGTAGGAGGATAAAACTGATCTAAAAAGGCTAAATCAAGATTTGGCGTAGAAGTACTGGTACCACCATCCATTACGGTATTATCACTTCTAAGTTCTGTTAATGACCATTCATCGCTTAATGGCTTTTGAAGCCCGTTATAGCAAGCTGTTAAACCTGTTTGTAATTCAGTATAATTTGAATAATAGTTTTCAGCAATAATATTCGATTCAGAATTTAAATCGATATAATCAGAACAACTAGATATTGCAACTAATAATACAATACTTAAATATTTGATTGAGTTTTTCATTGTAACTACTTTTTAAATTAAAAATTAATATCTATTCCAAAAACAATTGTTTTGGCAATTGGAAATGCTCCTCTTTGGTAACCTGCCACTAAAGCAGAACTGTAAGGCCCTGAGGTAGATCGACCCTCTGAATTAATTCCTCTATACCCGCTGGCTGAACGGAAATATACGTTTTGAGCTGAAGAATACAAACGTAAAGAACTTAACCCTATTTTCTTTGCTAAAGAAACTGGTAATGTGTAGCCTAAATTAACTTCTCTAAGGGCAAAATATGAAGCGTCTTCAACTACGTAATCTGTTAACATCCAGTTAAAACCAATTTCTTCATAAGGAGTTCTTCCGTCGCCAGGATTTGCAGGGCTAATCCAACGGTTTGAATTATAATTAGCATTTCTTGATTTAGTTTCGCCATAGTTTGGATCTCCATTAATTAATTCTCCACCTTGAACACCTTGCCATGTAAAACTAAAATCAAATGCTTTAAAGGTAAAATTGTTTGTAAAACCCCAAGTGAAATCTGGATAGGGATCTCCTATTATTGTTCTGTCATTTGTATCAATAATTCCATTACCATCCACATCAACAAGTCTTAATCCGCCTGGTTTAAAAACCGATGGTAAATCTGAAGTTAATCCAGAAGCGTCAATTTGGGCTTGAGAAATCCAAATACCGTCTGTTTTATATCCGAAAAATTGAACTAAAGGACCCCCAACAACGCTTTTGTAAATTTCATTTCTTTCACCATAATTAAGTAAATACGCTTCATTGCCTAACTCCTTGATTCTATTTTGTGTATGTGATAAATTAGAAGAAGTAGACCATTTAAAGTTATTGGATTTTAAAATTGTAGCCGCTAATTCAAATTCATATCCTTTATTGTAGAGACTTCCTATATTATTCCATGAAAGTGGCACGCCTGAAAAAGCCATTGTTGCTTGTTGCAAAAGTAATTTGTCTGTTACAGAATTATATACATCTACTGACAAACTAAATCTGTTATTCCATAATGCTACATCAAGACCAAAATTAGTTTGATAAGTTCGTTCCCATGTAATGTCTTCATTCGCATTTATGTTGGGGTTTTCAACTTGACCACCAGATTGAGTTCCTGTTCCAGGTCCAAATGAGTAATTAGCAGATGATAACAAATTTTGAAAACCATAATTCAAAATTCTATTATTCCCAGAAACACCATAACTTGCTCTAAATGCTAATTTATTGAGCCAATCTACTTTATCTAAGAACGATTCTTTATTAACAACCCAACCAATAGAAGCCGCTGGAAAACTTCCCCATTTTCTTCCTGGTCCAAAATAGGAACTACCATCAGTACGATAACTCGCAGAGAGAAGGTATTTGCTTTTATATGCATAGTTTATTCTACCTAAATAAGACAGCAACCCCACTTGATTTTTAGATCCAAAAGTACCTGATTTATCAATAAATAGTGCATTGTTTAATGTGGTTATATTGTCACTTGGATAATCTAATCCTGTAGTTTGAGTATTGGTACTCTTGGTTTGTTGTGCCGTAAATCCTGCTAATAATTCTAAGGAATTATTTTCAAATTCTTTTTTATAATTCAAAGTATTTTCAGTTAACAAATCAAGATATGTATTATCATAGTAAATACCTTTGTTTACAATTCCATCACCATCTGCATTTCTATCTGTCCAATCTAACTTGGTGTCATATTTCATATAAAGCGTATTCATTGTTTTGAAATCTAAGCCAGGAAATAAATTTACATTTAATATGGCGCCACTTTGCAAACCATATGATTTTGCATTTATATCATGGCTCAATAAAGAAGCCATTGGATTATTTTGAGCAGAATTGGAAGGAGAACCAGTTGCAGGAGTAAAAGTTGTACCGTCTGGCAAAATCAATTGAGATCCATCAGGATAAGTTCCAGTATATGTTAATCCAATAAAGTGTCTAGGGTGGGCATAATCACCCGGTTGAATACTTACCCACTGTGGGTTTTGGTTTACAAAAGCTGCCGTTAAATCATTGTGTTCATAAGGAAGCCATGTTGGATAACGCCAAAAATTCGTCAAGTTTTCAGAAGGCGATTCTTTTGTAGTGTAAGACGGGTTTATATTCACAGATAATTTAACTCTTTTGCTCAAATCAATATCAAATTTGGTTCTGAAATTTAATTTTTGGAAATTACTCTTCAACATAATACCCTCGTCACCTTGATACCCTCCAGAAATATAATATTTTAGACTTTTTGTTCCTCCAGTAGCACTAAATTGGATGTTTTTGAATTCGGCAGTTCTTAAAACTTCATCCTGATAGTTGTATCCTTTGCCTCCAAGCATTGTTTGTTCTACTATGTAGGCTGCAAGTAAGTTATTTACTTTGGTAGGACTCCCTTGATAGAATATATTTAAAGCATTTGGATTGATTAAACCTTCAGCTTGAATTGCTGGATCGGTATTTCTAATCGCCTGTTCTCTGTAAAGCAACTCCGTATATTCAGAAGTTGATAAAAGATCATATTTTTGATACGCACTTTTAAATCCAGTACTGTATTTAAATGAATATCTTGTCTTATCTGCTTTTCCGCTTTTGGTGGTAATTAATATAACTCCACTTGCTCCTCGAGAACCATAAATTGCAGCAGAAGCAGCATCTTTTAGCACCTCAACAGAGGCTACATCTGCCATGTTAATTGTGCCCAAACCATCAGGAATTGGTTGTCCATCAACAACAACTAAAGGATTTGCTCCTGCATTTATGGAGCTAATTCCACGGACAGTAATTTGAGCATCGGCACCTGCTTCAGAAGAAATATTTTGAACTTGAACTCCAGCAATTTTTCCTTGCAAAGCCTGATCAAGTCTTGAAACCGCGATTTCATCCAATTTCTCATTTTTATATTTGGAAATAGCACCCGTCACATTAGATCTTTTTTGAGTTCCATATCCAATAACAACGACTTCGTCTAGTTGATTTTTTTCTTCTAGAAGCGTAATGTTAATTTCTTTATTTTTCCCAACAACCACAATTTGTGGAGCAAATCCTAGATAGGAAAATCTTAATATTGATTTAGAATTTTTTACTTCAATAGTATATTTTCCATCCAAATCAGTGAAGGAATCTTTATCTTCAAATGTTACAGTTACATTTGGAATTGGAATGCCTTTGTCGTCAACAACTTTTCCTGATACTTTCTTAGGGTCACCTTGGCTGTATACGATTGAAGTGAAAATTAGTAAAAAAAATAATAGTGGTTTTTTCATAACTTATGGTTAATTAAATTTTTTTGGTTGTAAATTATCATAAAATAATGTTAAATAACAAAATTTATTTGAAGCGTAAAAATATAGGTTCTTGGTTTGATAAAAATCCGTTAATGGTATAAAAATTGTACATCTTGTATTTATTAATTTACTTTTTTATAGTTTTCATAAAAAAAATAAAAGTCTATAAAGTTATATGTATTTATTTAATAATGATTTAAAAAAATGTTTGAAGAATTAAAATACTAACTTAATACTTTTATCCATAAAAAAAGGCATTCTTTCGAATACCTTTTTCTTTACTATTTTAGTTAGGCTTAAAACTAACTTATATGGATGGATGGATTATTCTCCTGTTTTCCCCTTTTTCTTATCCACATTACTAGCATGTCTTCCACTTCCACCTGCATTGTCTAAAATGCCTTTTTCAGGACTCAATTCTTGTAGTACTTTTTGAAGGCGATCATGCGCTTGACTCGCTTCTTTATCGGATTTAATATCAGTAACCAACTTTTCTTCAAAAGGTGCATTGCTCATGTCAAATAGCTCTCCTTCACGATTTAATTTCCATTTAGCTTCTCGAACATACCATTTATTTCCTAATTCAATAAAAATCCATTCTCTCGGATTTCCTTTTTTTCCTAATAATTGAGGCAAGAAACTACGACCATCAATGATATTTTTTGTTGGCAACTTTGCCCCAGCCAAATCTGCAAAAGTAGGCAAGATATCACTTGAGTCTATTAATAAATCATTCACCTTACCAGCTTCAATAACTCCTGGCCAGTTGGCTATGGTAGGAACTAAACTCCCACATTCAAGCATAGTCCCTTTTTTGCCTGAAAGTGCTTTCCCTCGAATTGTACTTCTCCCCGCATATTGACTTGCGGTTCCATTGTCACCCATGAAAACGATTAGGGTATTTTCTCTTAATTTTAAATCATCAAGTGTGCTTAATAGTTTTCCCACTAACTTGTCCATATAAGCAGTATTATCCTCATATAAATCACTTCCAGGCTTACTGTCTGGCGTTCGCTGAATTAATGCGTGAACGTGAACCATTGAATAATATAGGAAAAAAGGTTTGTCTTTGTTTAATGTTATAAAATCAACTAAATGTTTATGCATCAAGTCGGGCATATAAGTTAAAGTATCTAACTTTTTATTTATTCCATTTTCGATATAATTTTCTGATTTCTTTTTTTCGGTTGCCCAATAATCTCCACTGCCTTGAAAGGTAATATAATCATCAAATCCAAAATCTTTAGGCGTTAACCCAAACTGGCTCCACTTCCCTACCATAGCAGTAGCATATCCCTCTGGTTTTAAAACTGATGGTATCAAAACCTCATTCTCTGGTTTAATTTGAGCAACCATATCTTGATTTACAGCACCAGTCCTAAATGCATATCTTCCTGTAAGAATCATTGCTCTTGAAGGTCCACAAAGTGGTGCGGTATAGCCATGGGTAAATCTAATTCCTCCTTTTGCCAATTGATCAATAATCGGAGTTTTATTATTATCCGAACCATAGCAACTAACATCTCCAATACCTAAATCATCAGCAAGAATGTATATAATATTAGGTTTAGAAGTTTCCTTTTTAACTTTTTTATTTTGAGCAGAAACACTAAAAATAGTTGCAAATGCAACCAATACAAGAGTGAAAGAGAATTTATTCATGACTTTAATCATATTAATAGGTTAATTCAATAATATCAGATTGATAGGTTTTTAAGTCTATTTTTTTGGCTAATGTTTCATATTCAGGATTGGAATATTTTTTTGCAGCCAGTTTTAAAATCTTAATCGTTTCTCCAAAACTAATTTTTTGAATTTGCTCATATTCCCAAATTTTTTCATTTTTTAAATAAGGGACAATCCATTCCAAGGCATTTTTGATGTTTTTGCCCTCACTTATTTGTTGATTCCAAAGGGATACATTGTTATTTTCTGCCAATTTTGCGATTAAAAAATAGCCATATAAATTCATGTTAACATAGTTCCATGATTTTGTTCTTGCCAATTCAAAAGGCTGACTTCCATCTGACTTTAATTGGCTTTCCATTCTGTTTTTAAAAACTTCAATTTCACTATTAGCGACATCTAATCTATTGGAAAATAGTGCAAATGCAATTACTTGTTCACTATAAAAAGTTCCATGGTTGTTTTTTGAATCAGCTTCATCTTTGCCAATTGGACTTTCAAGCATCCAAGTTAAATATTCAGAAAACCATTTTTTTAATTCCTCGTGGTCTTTGGTGTTCCAATTGGGTGTATTTTGAATTAAAATGGCGGCATCTCCCACTCGAAATAAATCTCGAGTTTCTATTATACCTGTTCCCCGACCAGTATTTAAACCTGGGATTCCTTGACCGAAATTAAGGTGTGGATTTTGTCGTGTTTCAGGATTTAAAAACCAGGTTTTTATGAGTTTTGAAGCAAAATTAGCATACTTCAACTCTTTTGTAAAATAATAAGCTAAAGCCAATGATAAAGAGGCGTCTTCAATCTTGTCAATTTCTTGCGAATCAGAGATATCGTAATAAGTAGGATTTCTTTGCCCGTCTTTTTTAATATAAGGTAATCCATCGGGTTTTGATGGATCTGGCCACCAATAAGGACCGGTACTCATATAATCGTGTTTGTCACCACTAGGAGGCAATTGCTTTTTATTCATTACAGAATATTCATTTGCTTCTTCGATTAATTTATCTGCTTTTTTTATAAGCGATTTTAGTGCTCTAACTTTATCAGCATCGTTAGCCAGAATTAAATCATAATTTTTTTGCAAGTCTTTCCCATCAATAGCCATCGTTTTAGGAAAACCACTTTCTTTAGAGCTATTAATTTGAGCTTGCAAATTTCTTACTATCAAAAAAATAATGAGAAACGAAATAACTACTTTTGGATTTACCATTTTGAAATTATTAAAAATAGGGGCGAAATAAAAGTTAAATATACTAATCTCCGGATGTTTTCCAATTTAAAGTATCTCCTTTAAAATGTCTTAATGCTTCGGCTTCGGTTTTAATACCTTTATCTCCTTGGTCATTCATCCAATTTTTTAATTCAGCAACCAATTTAATTTTTACAGAAGTTAACGATTTATCATCTGCTAAATTATCTAATTCATAAACATCTTTTTTGATGTTATACAATTCAAATTCTGGTCGGTTTCTATACAATTTAGCGTGTGCTGCTTTTTTTGGCGTTGTATTTTTTGCTTTTAACCAACTATTATATAATTTGTTTTTGGGCTGCGAACCAGAAGATAAAAAGGGTTCGTTATAACTTAAATTCCAAATTAATTTATAGTCATGATCTTGAATGGAACGAACTGGGTAATTATCGGATCCATTTTTAATTCCTCTAGTAGTATGAACACCATAAACATATTCACGAACTTCTTTAGATTTTCCCTTGAAAGTAGCATAAAAACTTTTTCCGTCTAGTTTTATTTTGCCTTCTTTATCTCCTCTTAGAGTCTCAGGATCGCCTCCTGCTGCCTCATATAGCGTTGGCACTACATCAATGTATTGAGCTAAAATATCGGTTCTAGTATTTGGCTTAATTACTTTAGGCCAACGAGCAATAAATGCCGATTTTAATCCCATATTATAACAAGTCCATTTAGCAAATGGCATGGAACTTCCGTGTTCACTAGCAAAAAGAAATAAGGTATTGTCTTTATTCTTTTGATTATCTACCATCTTAGTACATTTACCCACAAGACTATCCATGTAGGTGATTTCGGCGTAGTACTTAATCAAGCTTTCTCTGGTTTCTTCGGTATCAACCATATAAGGAGCGACTGAGATTTTGCTTGCATCATATTGTTTCACATCGCCTCTGTTCCAAGGACCATGCGGTTGGTTTGAAGCAACAATCAGTAGATAGGGTTTAGAAGTATCTTTATTAATCCATTTTTCTGCATCAGCTAGTTCTACATCTTTTCCTTCACCATTATCACTGTTTCTTCCTCCCAAATATTCAAAAGGAAAGTTTGCCATTGGAGCGTAATGTTGTTTTCCTATCAAAGCCACACGATAACCAATTTTTTTGAAATGCTGAACAACCGAAACGATGTTGTCATATACTTGAGCATGATTAGGGTAACTACCGTTTTTTACTGGAAATAAACCAGTGTATAAACTCTGACGTGTGGGACCACACATGGCAGTAGCATTATTCATATTATCAAATAACAAACCTTCATTTGCCAATTTTGTTAGATTGGGTGTATGAACGTCTTTATTTCCATAGGGTTCACAATCTATAGAGGTCATATCATCAGCTATAAAAAGGAGAATATTGGGCTTAGCATTTGGCGCTAATATTTTAGTAGAATTATTTACTAAAACTCCTTGATTTGTTAATGAAGCTATAACTGGTTTATTAGTGTTTTCTCTATCTGATAAAAAAGATTCAAAATCGGTTTTAGTAAATTTAGCATTTTTACAGACATTTTTTTCAATTTGGTGATTCTTGAATTTAGAATCCAAAAGTTGAAAAGAAGAAGCAGTAATAATAACTAAACTAGCGAAACCTAGCAGTAATATCGATTTGTTTTTCATGTTGTACTATTTAATCTTATTTATTTTGGTTGATTTTATGTTTTCCCAAACTTCAAAATTTCTGTAGGCAAAATGGGTCCATTGCATTTGTCTAAATCCAATTTTTCCATCTTCTAGAATTTTTCCATATTTGATTCCGTCATCAGTCCAATCGATAACTTTTCTCTCATCTACAAACAAAAGAATTTTACCTTCATGCTTTATTAATTTCATTTTATGAATTGCTTTTGATTGCACTGGAATTCCAATTTCACCTGTTTGCACCAAATGGAAACCTTTATTTTTTCTTAAGTTGGCGGTTTCCCTGTTCGGGTTATCTCTTCCATTAGCATAATAGGAAATATGGTAATCATTCATAGCGCCTTTGGTATAATCGGTAAAAGTCCCTAGGGTTCTTTTTGGCATCGAAACATCAAAAATACTTTCTCCTTTCAATCCTTTAGCCGAGAAAAAAACAATACACAAACCAGCATCTATTTCCTGATTTTGAGCTTCCCATTCCGCAATGAAATTACCAGGAAAATCTTTTGGACACCAAAAAACATGATGGCCTTCTTCATTAGGCGAATATATATGCATCCAATTATTTTTGAATTCCACTTTTGCAGGGCCTTCTAGTATCCAATCTTTTACCATTTCGGAATTAGATAAAGCATTACTATAAAGCAATTTTCCTTTAGAGAATTCTTGCCCATAAATAGTACCAGTAAAAATTACTAGTAAAACAAAAAGGTTATTTTGTAATCTGTTTTTCATCTATTAATTATGCTCAATTTTATATTCAATGACAATATTAAATAATGGGATATCACTAAGGTTTTTAGTTACATGTAACACTGACTCTGCAAATTTTACTGTATTTGCAACTTGAATTCCGGTGCCGGGTTTACCATTTGGAGAATATCGAGGATCGGTTAATTGCACTTGATTAAGTCTCACCACCACTCGTTGCGCATGACTATGTAATGCTCTAGTATCTCCGGGATTTAGTCGTTCTTCAAAAACTCGAAATTCAGTATTCTCATATATAATTTTGTTTTTTAAAGGCTCTAACCATTCACTTGGTTTTGTCAAAGGTGGATGTTCTTTCTTTAAGGCAATTTCAAAATAAGATCCTTTAGGCAAATCATAGAATTCATTCTCTAAAAAAACGGCAATTCCACCTCTATTAATCTTTATTGTACCTCGATTGCTTTTAAATTTTATTTTATCTAATGCAACAATAATTCTTGTTCCAAAATTTGGTGTATTTGCTAAAGTGCAAGCGGCTCCATCTCGAAGGACACGCATATAGGCATTATCTAATGCAATCGAATCTTTAGTACTTTCAAATGGATAATGCAAATGATTTTTTGCTAAAGATATTTCGCCCTTAAATGCTAATAATATAAATATTAAAAAGATAGTCCTCATAAATAATTATTTAATTAGAAACACATCTAAATCCTAAATGTTCCATAGAAGAATCAGCTGAACTTTTCATTCTTGCCGAAACTCTGTAACCACTACAATATGATTCATTGCATAAAAACGAACCGCCTCGCATAACTCTTTTGGCTACCAAAGGTTCATCAGGATCGTAACTTTTTAATGGCCCTTTTGGATTTAATGCCACTTTAACTTTTTTGAAGGAATCATAATAGGTGTTATTGTATTTATCGGCGCACCATTCCCAAACATTTCCAGCCATGTCATATAACCCATAGCCGTTTGGCGCAAAAGATTTTACTGGTGCTGCGCCAATAAATCCATCGGTTGCCTCATTTTTATAGGGAAAATTTCCTTGAAATATATTACAATGAACTTTGCCCTCATCTACGCTTTCATTTCCCCAAGTATAAACATTCTTAATCAGTCCTCCTCTGGCAGCATATTCCCATTCGGCTTCGGTTGGCAATCGTTTTCCAGCCCATTTGCAATACGCATTGGCATCATCCCAACTAACATGAACTACAGGATAATTATCTTTTCCTTCAATATTACTTTCTTTTCCTTTTGGATGTTTCCAATCTGCACCGTGCGACCAACTCCACCACTGACTGTAATCTTGCAAACTCACTTCGCCTTCAGTTGGTACAAACACTAAAGAGGCAGCTTTCAATGTTTCGGAATTTGGTTTTTCGGTATCTGGAGGCAATTGTTTTTTTAGTTCCTCCCAATTGATATCTTTTTCTGCGGTTGTGATGTATCCAGTCGAAGCTACAAATTTTGCAAATTGCGCATTAGTAACTTCTGTAACATCCATATAAAAACCACTAACTTTTACAGCATGTTTTGGAAATTCATCTTGACGCGCTTGGTCGTTATCACCTCCCATAGCAAAAGTTCCGCCGGGTATCCAAACCATGCCCATAGGACTAGTTGTAGGAGTATTTGTTATTAATTTTTCTTTAGAATTAGATTTCGTTTTAACTCCAAATCTATTAGGGATAGTAGCGGTACAGCAGGATTTTGTAGCGCCCTTTTTTTTAATAATAGTTTGAGCCACTATTGTGTAAGGGTTATTAATAAATAAAATAAGCATTAGAAAAATGACTGAAATATTGTATTTCATATTTTTTTAGATTTAGGATACTATAAATTATAAATTAATTTCTTGCCATTGTTAGAACATCTACTTTACTTGAGACGCTAAAAAATCTAGCATTTTAGCTTTCAAATCCTTTGCAACCGATTTATACTCTTTGTCATCTGCCACATTATTAGTTTCATTTGGATCCTTATCGTAATCATATAATTCGGTTCCCACTATCAAATCGGCATTGAAAGTTTGATTGCTTCTAAAATCATTAGTCATCCAAATCGTATATCGGTATCTTTTATCTCTCAAAGAATAGCCCATCACTTTTGATGAAGCGTAACCTTGACGTTCGGTTTCACTTTTAGTTCCGCTGCGTGGATATTGACTAATAGAAAAGTCTTTTACTGATTTTGCTTTCTTATTCATTAATGGCATTAAGCTTTTTCCGTCTAAAGTTTGTGGTATTGCAACTCCTGCTAAATCACATAATGTTGGAAAAACATCAACAAATTCTGTTGAAGCATTAGTAGTTGAAGCCGGAATTCCTGGTGCAGAAATGATCATTGGTGTTCGAGTTGCTTGTTCAAAATTAGTATGTTTACACCAAATATTATGATCGCCTAAATGCCAACCGTGGTCTCCCCAAAGGATAATAATAGTGTTTTTAGTTAAGTCTAAAGCATCTAATTTATCTAATAACTTCCCAACTTGAGCATCTGTATAAGAAACGGCAGCATAATAACCGTGAATTAATTCTTTTTGTTTGTCGATTGGTAAAGTCAATCCAAAATCTTTTTGATCCGTAAAAGACAACAAAGGTGGAATATCGTTATAGGCTCTAATTTCTCCAGCATTATGATAGGCTGCCTCTACACTATTTTTTGATTTTTCTTGAAAAGCAGCCAGAGGCATATCTTCCCTTTTGTATAAATCCCAATATTTTTTTGGGGCTACAAAAGGCAAGTGCGGTTTAGAAAAACCAACCGCGAAAAAGAATGGTTTAGAATCAGATTTTAATTTTTCTAATATTTCTAATGCACGTAAAGCATTTGCTCCATCATTATAGGCATTATCAGGAACATCAGCAGATTCAACGGATGGTTTTACCAATTTTGAAACATAATCATCCAATTCTTTATCGGCTAAACCTTTATCTTGTCCTTCTTTGGTATATTTCGCAGCCAATTCTTTTGTTTCAGGCAATTGATAAGCTCCTAAGATTGGCATTCCGGTTTCTTTAGCATAATAACGCTCTTCCGTTTTGAAATAATTATAATATGGAACGCTCCAAGAAGGGGCATCCATTTTTTTATCGACGCAACGAGAATCATAGATTTTGCCAATTCCCTGTGTTGAATATCCTTGCGACACTAAATATTGAGGCAAACTCAAAATATCTGGATTGATGTCACGCATTTTGGTTTTTAAATCCCAAACCTTAGTATAATCTGGGCGTTTTCCTGTCATTATACTCGCTCTTGTTGGTCCACAAACCGCTTGTTGGCAATAATTACTCATGAAAACTGTTCCCATCTTTGCCAATCTATCAATATTTGGGGTTTTAATTAAAGTATTTCCATAACATCCTAAAATAGGTTTTAAATCGTCAACAGCAATAAATAGAATATTAGGTTTTGTTTTTTCTTGCGCCGTAAGGGGCAAAAGGAACAAAAGTGTAAAAACGATTGTAATTACTTTAATAAATTTTGGATAATTTTTCATTTTAATTAGTTTGTATAGTAGGATGCTCTTATTTTAAAAAGGTTTAATGCGATTTATTATTTTTGAATAACAATTTTTAACACTTTCGAATAATTAGTTGAATGCAATTGCATTAGATAAATTCCGTTTTTTAAATCGGTTACATCAAGCTGTTTTTGATAGTCAATTAACTCAATTTGAGCAATAATTTGTTTTTTTACCACTTGACCATTTACAGTAATGATTGTTACTTCTGTATCGCCATTAATCGTATTTGGAAATTGAATCGTTAAATTATTTTTTACAGGATTTGGAAAAACAATTGCTTTTGTAGTTCTTACATCTATTACACCTGTTGCAAGTGTCACTAAATAAGAAGGCCCAACTTCTGCTAAAGTCAATGGATGGTTCGTAGTTGTTCCTGTGGAATAATATTCATCGCAACCCACATCTTTAAGAGTTAAAGTTGCAGGTCTTGCTTGTCCACTTATATCAAATAATAAATTGGGGTCATCATCAATGTTTGCAATATCCAAAATAGTTGGATAACTAGAATTTGCATTATTTACAGGACTGCTCGATGATAATCCGTAAAAACCGTCAGAGTTTAAAGCTAAATTTGGAGGTGTATTGGACATTTCTGTAGGAATAGAAAATCCTAAAGTTCCTTGACGAATATTTCCTAGCCAAGAAGTCCCTGAATTTGGATTATTAAAAATATCACCTGCATTAGAACTTTTTTTGAAAATATTATTTGCCCATGTATTATTTGTAGCACCTATTCCTCCTAAATCTATATCGCCACAATTATAAAAAGTATTGTGAATAAAATTAATATTATTAAGATTAATTGTTCTAGGTGGATCTAGTGTGGTCGGAGCTGAAGGTGATACATAAACATAAGTAACTGCATCAGCAGAACTTCCCAACCCCGAATTTTCAAAATAATTGTTGTAACAATAAATATTATTGGCTTCTTTGACTCTTATTCCACCCGCATTAATGAAAAAATTACTATAAGCCACATTATTATCTCCATTTCTGAAAACTAACATTGCGTTTTGTTGGTTGGTAAACGTACAATAACGAACAACATTTTCTTGGCATTTTATTGATATACTTTCACTGTCTCCAGATCCCGTATTATCGAAATAACAGTGTTCTACAATAGTTCCTGATTTATTGAGATATTCAGCACCTAGGCCAATTCGAATTGGTTCATTTCCATTATCTCCACCCAATCCATAATAGTTTTGAAAAGAACAGTAGCTGATTTTATGATAACCAGGAACTGTGGGAGAAGTTGATATTTGTATCGTACAACCAATTTCTGCTGCAGCCGGCTTTTTTTCTACATTACAATATGAAACTTGATTGTATTTTGAACCTTCTTGAATTTCTATATATTTTTTTGCATAATAATTACTAAAATTCAAATGCGTTATCTTATTATAATCACCAGAAATTTTGAGTAAAGAATTACTCCCAATATCACCAGATGTAAACTGAAAACCACTAAAAGTAACATAGTTTCCAGAAATTGTAATATTATTAGTTCCATTTAAAAACACACCGCCAAGATTTAAAGCCTTTACCGTGATTCTATTTTTACTAATTGTCAAAGTAGTATTTAAATAAGTACCATCAGCTAGATTAATTATATCGTTTGCAGCGGAATTAGTAATAGCGGCTTTCAATTCAGCTATAGAATAAACCGTATATTCTGTTGCTTTCAATTTTTGTATAAACAATAAATTTAGCAAAACTAAAAAAGTAACTAATTTGAAATTTTTCATTTTTATAATATTTAATTAAAATCTATTTTTTAAGTATAAATTTAATGGTTTTAGAATTCGTGTCGTTTATTATTTCAGCAAAATAAATACCATCATTCAAATTAGAAACATCAACATTGAATGCCAATTTATCATCAGAATAATTAACTATATCCATTTGTTTTTTAACAATTTGTCCATTTACATTAAATATAGAAATCTTGCTTTTTGAAGTAAACATTTGATTGGAATGAATTGTAATTTGAGAACTAGCTGGATTTGGGGTAATAAAAATTTGATTTTCGGTATCAAGTGAGTCAAATTGATTACTAGATAAGGTAGTTATTCTATCATTTAATTGTGCCATAAATAAGCTTGGAATTGCTTCTATATGTATTCCTTGCGATTGGATTACACCTATTGGTTCTGTAGTGGCATCACCATTACCAGTTATATCTGGGGAAATACAACCAATTGCCCAATTTATCTCATCGCCCGGCGGATCTTGAATAACCATTCTTGTAGCGTTACAATTCCAAAACATAATTTGTCCTCCGGCCCAGCCATGACCGCTTCCCATGTCCAATCGGTTTTGAACATTCATTCTTCCATCACCAGTTAAATTATCAAATAAAATTCCGGTAGACCAACGGTGATGAGGACCAATATCACTGTTTTGAAGGGTAGAAGATGAATTATAAAAAACATTCGGGCCACAAGTTCTACTTCCGTTTACATAATCATGACGACCATCTCTAGTTACACAATTTTGAACCAAACATCGCTGTCCATCTAAATTAAATGAATACCTTCTACCACCATCAATTATAGATTTTGCATCTAACATTTTACAACTATCAACAGTAATAAAACTAGCATCAGAATTAATATGAACTGCCGAATATCCAAAATAATACACTTCTAAATTACGAGCCCAGCTATTGTAAATATTATCAAATGAGACCGCTTCCCAACCATGATTTTCATCTGTAGGAGATGCATAGGTTGATGAAATTCGCATATTTTCGATACCACAATTTTGAATTCTATTATCTGTAAATTTAACTAATTCTCCTGAAGAATATTGGGGGTCAATAACATCCATAATGGGAGCATCTAATGTAATTATATTACCGCTTATTGCCATTATTTTTCTTTCTGAATCCATGTCATAACCACTAGCAGTCCAATTTACAGCGTTAGGATCAATTGTAGTCAACAAATCCATTCCTAACAAGCTAATCCAAGCCGCATTTGGAATTCGGTGCACAAAAACCTTGTCGCCTACAGCAAAACTATGTCCAGAAGCAACGGTAATTTTTTTGGTACCAATGGGAACATAGGAATCCGTAATTGCTTTTCTGGTTGAATTAGATGAATTATAAAAAGTACCTGAAGTTCCAACAAAGTTAAATAAGTTATCTTGAGAGTTAGGAGTATCGTTTATGATAGATCTAGTAAATTTAAAATTGGTTCCATTACCTTCAAAACCTTCTCCACGAAGAACTATTCCACTAGTATTTATTGTTATTGCTGTATTAATTTCATAAGTACCACTTTTAAAAAGAATGGCTCCTCTAAAGCCATCGCTATTTAATGGCTGGGTTGAAACGTAATCAATGGCGCTTTGAACATTTGCAGAATTATCACCCGAGACAGCGTAAACAGTTTTAACAACTCCAACGGTTGGAATTGGAACTTCGCTATTTTTATAACCTACAGCGCTAAAATCAGGTATTACATTGCCTTTTGCATCTGCAGTATAGACTAAACGACCATTGGTTCCAACAGAAATCAAACTTGAAGTCTGAGCATTACTATTTCCTTGTAATAATACAATTATTAGAAATACAAGGAAGTAGTGTTTTTTCATTTTAAAATAAAATTACAGGGAAACTATTGTTTCGTTTCTTGACTCTTAAAAAATGCAATCATTTTTGATTTTAATGTAGCTGAAATTGATGTATAATTTTTATCCTTTACAACATTTACTTTTTCCAAAGGATCTTTTACATAATCATACATTTCAGAAGCATAAACTTGCGATTCATTGAAAGTATCATTACTCGTAAAGTTGTTCATCCAAATGGTATAACGGTATTGATCCGTTCGCAAACTGTATCCCATCATTTTCGAATCGGTGTAACCTAATTTAGCCATTTCAGCTTTTTTTAATTTCCTTGGGTATTGACTAATCGCATATTCTTTTCCTTTAGTTTTATTGTTCAACATTAAAGGTTTTAAACTTTTTCCGTCCAAATTTTTAGGAACAGCAACACCTGCTAAGTCACAAATAGTTGGAAATACATCTACAAATTCTGTTAGCGAACTTGTTTTACCTGCATTGATTCCAGGACCAGCAATTATTAATGGTGCTCTTGTAGCTTCTTCAAAATTGGTGTGCTTGTGCCATAAATCATGATCGCCTAAATGCCAACCGTGATCGCCCCAAAGAACTATTATAGTGTTATCAAGAGTTCCTAGAGATTCTAAAGTATTCAATAGAATTCCCACTTGCGCATCCATATAGGATATAGCTGCATAGTAACCATGAATAAGTTCTCTTTGTTTTTCAAGTTGCAAACCTATTCGAAGGGAATCTGCTGGTAAAGTTGCAAATTCAGGAATATCCAAATAATTACGTAATTCACCCGATTGGTGATAGGCAATAAGCGGTCCATTTTTAGAATGCTCTTGAAATGATGCTATCGGCATATCTTCGCGTTTGTATAAATCCCAATATTTTTTTGGTGCTACGAATGGAAGGTGTGGTTTAGAAAATCCAACTGCCATAAAAAAAGGTTTGTCGCTTTTAGAAAGGGCAATAATTTGATTTTTCGCTAATAATGCATTCACTCCATCTTGATAAGCAGTATCTGGAACATCTATACATTCTGTAGAAGGTCCTTTAATGCTTTTGGGATTTTCATCATTTGCTGCCATATCTTTACTCTGTTTTTTTCTTTCAGCTATGATTTCTGGTGTCATTCTATCTTTCGTTTCAGGCAACTGATATTGCCCGTTTGCAGGGATTCCAAATTCCGCTGGAAAATCAGATTCTTTAGATTTTAAATAGGGAATACTCCAAGAAACTGGATCAACACCACCAATAGCACTTGAAGGATGGTAAATTTTTCCAATTCCAGAAGTGGTGTATCCTTGTGTAATTAAATATTGTGGAAGTGTCACAGTATTTGGATTTACATCTCGCATTTGTGTCGTTAAATTCCAGATTTTTGTAGCATCAGGACGAGTTCCTGTCATTAAACTAGCACGCGTTGGTCCACAAATAGCTTGTTGACAATAATTCTTATTAAAAACAGTGGCCATTTTTGCCAATCTATCTATGTTTGTGGTTTTCACTAATGTGTTCCCATAACACCCTAAAACAGGTTTTAAGTCGTCAACTGCAATAAATAAAATATTAGGTTTATTGGTTGATTTATTTTGTGCAAAAACAGAAGTTGTAATTGCAAATAAGAATAATAAATAAGCTAATTTGAAATATTGATTTTTCATAAAAATGCTATTGACTATAATTTAACTTCTTTTGATTTGAAATAAGCAACTAATTTTTTATCTAAATCGGCAGCAATTTCTGCATATTTTTTATCGTTAGCAACATTTACTTTTTCTAATGGATCTTTAAAATAATCGTATAATTCTTTATTGTAAACTTTATCAGTACTGTAAACTTGGTCACTTGTAAAATTTTTCAACCATACCGTGTAACGATATTGTTCTGTTCGCATTGAGTAACCCGTTAGCTTTCCTTTTCCATCTACAGCTTTATTAATATCAGCTTTATCCATTTTTCTTGGATATTGACTCATTGCATATTCTTTTACAGAAACTTTATTATTTTTCATTACTGGAACCAAACTTTTTCCATCCAAATACGTTGGTACTTTACCAACTGCTAATTCACAAAGTGTAGGAAATACATCCACAAATTCAGTCATTGATTTTGATTGACCAGATTTAATTCCTGGTGCAGCAATAATTAAAGGTGCTTTGGTTGCTTGCTCATAATTCGTATGTTTTCCCCACATATCATGATCTCCAAGATGCCAACCGTGATCTCCCCAAAGTACAATAATGGTATTATTAAGTGTTCCTAATTTTTCTAATGTGTTCAATAAAATACCAACTTGAGCATCGGTGTAAGAAACCGCTGCATAATAAGCATGAACCAATTCTTTTTGTTTTTCGATGGCTAAACCAAATTTATTAACACCTTTATCAGTATATTTCGCAAATTCTTTAACTCCGGAATAGCTACTTACTTCTCCCGAATTTTGATATGGGAAATCTTTACTGTTTGCCGCATGTTCTTGAAATTCAGCTACTGGCATATCTTCACGATTGTACAAATCCCAATATTTTTTTGGAGATACAAAAGGCAAATGTGGTTTGCGAAATCCGACTGCCATGAAAAATGGTTTTTTGGCAGCATTTAACTTTTCAATTTGCTTTACTGCTAGTTTAGTACTAACACCGTCATCATAGGCATCATCCGGTAAATCAAGACATTCAAAAGCAGGTCCTCTTGCACCTTCTTCATCATCTGCTTCTTTTTTGTCTTTCTTTTTATCTTTTCCTTTATCAACTTCCTCTTTTGCATTTAATGCTTTTAATTCAGGAGATTGATAATGTTTTTGGACAGGAAAACCATTATAATAATCTGATTCTTTTGGAAATAAGAATGGAATAGACCAAGATTGCGGATCAACTTTTTTGTCCACACAACTCGGATGAAATATTTTACCAATTCCAGAAGTAGTATAACCTTGACTGATAAAATACTCTGGAAGTGTTACAATATCAGGATTCATATCCCTCATTTTAGTATGTAAATCTCGTATTTTAGTCACATCTGGTCGCATTCCTGTTAAAAGACTTGCACGTGTTGGTCCGCAAACCGCTTGTTGGCAATAATTATTCAAAAAAACCGTACCCATTTTTGCCAATCGATCTATATTTGGGGTTTTTACCAGCGTATTCCCATAACAACCTAAAAGTGGCTTCAAATCGTCTACTGCGATAAAAAGTACATTTGGTTTTGTTTTTTCTTGAGCGATAATAGTAGAAAATGATATTATACCTAAAAGTGAAGCTGCGATTAATTTTTTCATTATTTTATTTAATTATTTTTTTTTTAGACTTCGTAAATTGATTTAAGTTTAACTAATATTTATTTTAATACCCATAAAATAGGATTTCGAACTGGCATGTTCCTTACAATTTCGGGCGTTGTAAAATTGGCGTTAAGCGATTTCCATAATTTAATATACTTTTTGTTTTTATAGGCTATTCCACCAAAAAGTAAGCTCGATTGTCTCACTGGCCATTCATCCCAATACATAACATCATGTTGAAACGGCCAATCTGTTTTATTTTCTATATATGGAAACATGAATTTTAATCCTAATTCTAAATTTTTTCCGTCGTTTGAAGTATATGTAAAAAGATTGTCTTTTTTGGTTGATAATATTTGACAAATACTTGTCATTGCATCTAAATTAAACAAAGAATAACCATAGGGTTTTGTTCTTTTTAATTCCAAAGGAAAACTACCGTCTTTTTCCATTTGGTTAGGTAACAATGTGTTTTTATAAAAGTTTCTACAAAAATCCATGGTTTTTTCATCACCAATTAAATCCGCAAATGCAGCTACTTGCATTGTCCAACATACACTGTGATTATTCCCATTATCACGTTCTGCAGTTCCATATTCATGGGTTGTAATCCAATGTAAATAATTTGAAAACCATGATTTAATAACTTCTAAATAAGTTTTTGAAAGTGCTGATGAATTTTCAATGGCATGAATTGCTTTGGTAACCTCAACCAAATGAACAGTATCAATAATTCCAATGCCACGACCAGTTGCGACTCCTTTTATTGCTTGAGCATATAGTAAATTAGGATTCATTTTAGTATCCTGATTTACAAACCAAGCTTTCAAATGAAGGGCTAATTTTTCTGAATATTTTTTATCATTAGTTAGAATATAAGCAGAGGCCAAAGCGCCAGATATTTGACTAAACCGTATTAATGCTTCTCGATGTGAAGTGAAATTTGCTGGATTAGTCAATCCGTCTTTTCTAATATAAGGACCTTCCAGATTTTTTTCATCTGGCCACCAATAATCACCTTCGGAATAAAAATCGTGACGGGTTCCCGCACTTCTAACACAATTTGTGGCTGTTACTGTTTCAGGACTTTCATTCAAATAATCCTCAGCATTTTTTAGAACGCGACTTCTTTCAATTTCATTTAAATTAAAAGCCATCTTACTATTAGAACAACTAATAGTTGTAATTCCAATAAGTAATACAACAACTTTTAGGCTAATTTTTTTCATTTGAAAGAGGTAGAAATACCTGATTTATTGTTTTTTGAATTTTAAAAATTCTCCCTTAAAATTTTGATTTAAGATATTCATTTCAATAAAATCACTTGATGTATTTGGAATAACTTCTATTGACGCTTTCCCATTTGACATTCTAATTGACTCACTTCCTGTTGGAGTTCCTTGGTTTTTTAGTGTTTGACCACCTGATAAACATTGGAAATATACTCTGTCTTCATAATCCAAACAACGTAATTTATTTTTATCGACTGCAATAGCGGTTACCAAATAATTTCCATTTTTCATTTTTTCTGCTGATAATTTTAATCCATCGGCAGCACCATTTTTTGTATAACGATAATTTACATCAATAGTATCGGTTACTTTTTTTCCGTCATTTGTAATTCCAACAGCAACAAAGGTATTTTTCCCTTCTGCAAAATTTACTTCCCAAGTCAATCCGCATGCTGGATAAGCGGTAATATCTCTTGTTTTTATTCCTAATGAAACACCATTTTGAAAGAACTCCACTTTAGGACAATTACTAAAAACATTCAAAATTCGGGGGGTGCTTTTTGGTCCTTGACGCTCTGTCCAAGTATGTGATTCGATATAAGTAAATGGTTTATCACTCCAGTAACTTTTGAATACATAATACGCATCTTTAGGATTTCCATTTCTGTCAACTAATCCTTTTTGATTCATATACGGAATATCATCTTCAGGGCGAAGAGGCGTTGCAAAGTCTTTAAAAGCCCATTGCATATTGCCGACAAATGTTGGATCGTTTTCAGAAATATGCAAATGCCAGTCAAATAAATCAACAATATAATTTTCGCTCCAATCACCAATTTGGGCAATATTAGCAACTTTAGTTTGTACAATTGCTTCTTCCCAACCTTCTGATTTTATTTGACCTTCTCCATTAATTGGATTTTCAGAATGACGGCCAACGTGACTGTCACCGCCATATTCAGCATGAATAAAGTGCTTGTAATCTAATTTATATTTGTCAATAGCTTTCTTGTAACTTTTGAAACTACCAGAATACCAGCCCGACCAAATTGAGGGAGAAAAGACATCTACAATTTTTGAACCTTCTTCATATTTACGTATTACAGTTTTACGATTAGGATCTAATTTGTGAGCAATATCATTAAGTTCTGTTAAAAAAACGTTCATTCTTTTGGTATTATCACCATCTTCAAAATCGGGCAACCAACTCATTTCATTTCCTAATGACCATAGAATAATAGATGGGTGGTTGTAATTTTGTTGTATTATTTCGGTAAGCATATTTTTAGCATTAGTTTGCCAAACATCATTTCCAATGCCACCACGACACCAAGGTAATTCGTCCCAAACTAATAATCCAAGTTCGTCACACGCTTTGTAAACTTCGGGATCTTGAGGATAATGAGCCAATCTAACAAAGTTAGCGCCCATATCTTTTATAGATTCCATATCTTTTCGCTGTTGTTCATTTGACATTGCTGCCCCAACCCCAGCGTGTTCTTCATGACGGTGGGTTCCTCTAATTAATACTCTTTTTCCGTTGAGAAAAAAAGGACCGTTATCTTTAAATTCGAACCATCTAAAACCTACTTTATCTTCAATTTTATCTTTTTCAATTCCATTTTCTAATAATGAAACCGCAACAGTATATAAATTTGGTTTTTTTATATCCCATAATTCAGGATTTTTAATATCATTAAAAGCAATTGTAGTTTCCTCTCCTGATAAATTTCCTTTTTTTGTCGCTACTATTTTTCCTTTTGGATTTGATAATTGGGCTACATAATTGAAACTGTTAGGATTTTGAAGATTTTTTACTGTTGCAATTACATTTAATGAAGCTAATTTTTCTGAAACTTTAGGTGTAATTATTTTAATGGCATCTAAGTTGTTTTTTGCCATTGAAAGTAACCAAACATCTCTTGTGATTCCTCCATAAATAATAAAATCGCTTTTTTGAGATGGAATTATTTCAATGTTATAACTATTATCAACACGCACGAAAACCTCATTATTTCCTTCATTTATAAATTTAGTAATATCAAAAGTGAATCCGATATATCCTCCAATGTGCTCCCCAACTTCTTTTCCGTTTACATATACTTTTGTGGTAATATTAGAACCTTCAAAATATAATTTATATAGTTTATTGGGATTAATATTTGAAATAACAAGATTTTTTTTATACCAACTTGCACTTCTTCTGTAGCCAGGTTCATTATCGGTTGCGTCTTGACTGTTCCAAGAATGAGGCAAGTTTAAGGCAACCCAATTCGTTGCGTTTTTAACTTCTGATATATTTTTGGCATCATTTTCTAGGTAATTCCAATCTAAATTCAAGTTGGTTTTAGATCTGACTACAGTTTCTGATTTTTGGGCATAGATAGCGTTAAAACCAAATAATAAAATTACAATTAGTAAGTATGAGTGAGTGTGAATTTTGAATTTCATAAAAATTAAAGAGATTGTTTTCTAATAATTGCTTCCAAAAAATAATAATCAGCATATACAATTGGCTGGTCAATTTCATCTTTTTTAGGCCAATTTCCAGTACTGTGATCTAAAATAAATGGTCCATTTACGGCATCATTTAATAGATATTTATCAGAACTTAGTGTGGTTATTACTTTATTTGAATAGTCTAAATAGGCTTGGTTTTTTGTAAAAGTATATAATTCTAATAATGCAGAAGCCATTACTGCTGCAGAAGAAGCGTCTCTTGGTGCATTTGGTATACTAGTGTCATTAAAATCCCAATAGGGTATTCCATCTTCGGGTAATGTTTTATAATTTATGTAATACTTGGCT
>NZ_JBMOGV010000011.1:0-38213 GCF_049318185.1 Flavobacterium sp.
GAAGTTGCTGAAACAGTAATTCCTTTTATTGAACAAAATAAAAAATACCAAAACAAAATGCTTTTGGAAAGAATGGTCGAACCAGAAAGAGTGATCATGTTCCGTGTAACTTGGATAGATGATGCTGGTAAAACTCAAGTAAACCGTGGTTATAGAATTCAAATGAACTCTGCTATTGGTCCATACAAAGGTGGAATTCGCTTCCATCCATCTGTAAATTTAAGCATATTAAAATTCCTTGCTTTTGAACAAACATTCAAAAATAGTTTAACTACATTACCAATGGGTGGCGGAAAAGGCGGTGCTGATTTTGACCCTAAAGGAAAATCTGATATCGAAATCATGAAATTCTGTCAAGCATTTATGACTGAACTTTCTAAACACATTGGCGCTGATACTGACGTTCCTGCTGGTGATATTGGTGTTGGAGGAAGAGAAGTTGGCTATATGTTTGGTCAATACAAAAGATTAAGAAATGAATTTACCGGAGTATTAACTGGAAAAGGAATCTCTTTTGGCGGTTCGTTAATTCGCCCTGAAGCTACTGGTTACGGTGATGTATATTTCGCACAGAACATGTTAGCCACAAAAGGCGATAGTTTCACAGGGAAAACTGTGGTTGTTTCAGGTTCTGGAAACGTAGCGCAATATGCTATTCAAAAAGCAACAGAATTAGGAGCAAAAGTAGTTACAGCTTCAGACTCTTCTGGATATATTTATGATGTTGATGGAATTGATGTTGAAAAATTAGCTTATATCATGGAAATCAAAAACGTAAACTTCGGAAGAATTTCTGATTATGTTTCTAAATATCCCAACGCAAAATACATAGCTGGAAAAAGACCATGGGAAGTAAAATGTGATATTGCACTTCCATGTGCCACTCAAAACGAATTAAATGGTGATGAAGCAAAAACCCTAATTGCTAACGGATGCATTTGTGTGGCAGAAGGAGCAAATATGCCTTCAACTCCTGAAGCAATCACAGCATTTTTAAATGCCAAAATACTTTTTGCTCCTGGAAAAGCTTCAAATGCTGGTGGTGTTGCCACTTCAGGTCTTGAAATGTCTCAAAATTCATTGCGCCTTAGTTGGACTTCTGAAGAAGTTGACCAACGTTTAAAAAACATTATGGCTAACATTCATGAAGCTTGTATAAAATATGGAACTGATGAAACTGGATATACAGATTATGTGAAAGGAGCAAACATTGCAGGTTTCGTAAAAGTTGCTGATGCTATGTTAGCACAAGGAATAGTATAATTTCAAGAATAAACCAACCTAAACCAAAATAATGTCTTCAGAAATGAAGGCATTTTTTATGTAAAATACCAAAACGATAATTTTTTCGTTTACACTATATTTGTAGTTCAAATTCAGTGAAATGAAAAAATCTGTTCTGTTTTGTTTGCTAATTATTTTTCAATTTGGTTTTGCCCAAACAAACCCAAATTGGAAGGGTTATTTCTCATATAATCAAATCAAAGACATCTCAGAATCTGGAAATAAAATTTATGCCGCAGCAGAAAATGCTTTATTTTCAAAAAATCTAGTTTCAAATGATTTGCAAACCATCAACACAATAAATGGTTTATCTGGTCAAACCATTTCTGCAATGTATCACAGCGATACCTTCAATAAAACAATTGTAGGTTATGAAAACGGATTAATAATTATCTTTAATGATGCCGATGGAAGTATAATTAATGTGGTTGATATTATTAATAAAAACATCCCTACAAACATTAAGAAAATAAATCATTTTATGGAATATGAAGGTGTAGTTTATGTTTCATGTGATTTTGGTATTGTGGAATATAAACTGGCTTCACTCGAATTTGGTGATACTTATTTTATTGGCCCAAATGGACAACAAGTAAAAGTTTACCAAACAGCTATTTTTAATAATGAGATTTATGCAGTAACTCAATTAAATGGCATTAGAAAAGCAGCTATCTCTAATCCTAATTTGAATGATTTTGCTCAGTGGCAAGTTTTTGATGCTGGCAATTGGATCGGGGTTGTTACTTTCAACAATCAACTGATTGGAATGAATTCCAATAATATTATCTACAAATATAATAACACCTTTTTTGAACAAATTTTTTCTTTGGAGCAAGCTGGACTAGATATTCGAGCTAATGCAAATTATCTAACTGTTACTTCGTTAAATCATGTATATATTCATAACCAAGCATTAAGTCAAATTATTCATATCCAAAATTCTCAAATAACTTCAACCCAAGTTAATTTCTCTTGCGCAACAGTAATAAATGAAACCATATTTATTGGCACAAATGAGAATGGTTTATTAACATCAACAATTACCGCTCCTACAAACTTTGAATTTATCATGCCAAATGGGCCATCGAGAAATTACATATTTGCCATTAACGGTTCATCATCAAATTTATGGGCAGTTTATGGCGGTTATGATGTCAGTTATAACCCTTACGGCTACTTAAATCTTGGACAACCTGTAAGTTTTGGAATAAGTAAATATACTCCATCAGGATGGCTAAACATTCCGAAATCTGATGTTTTGGGAGCAAAAGCACTATCTAGAATTATAGTAAATCCTAATGATGAAACACAAGTTTATATAAGTTCCTTTCATAGTGGATTGCTAAAAATAGAAAACGATATTCCAACTACACTATTTAACCAATCAAACAGCGGTTTGGAAAGTTTAACTTTTGATGGCCCTAACATAAGTATTAGAATTAATGGCACTGTCTATGATAGAAATGGAGATTTATGGATTACCAATACTTTTGTAAAAAATGGCTTAAAAGTTTTACGGTCAAACGGTCAATGGCAATCCTACAATATGGAAAACATCATAAATAACTATCAATCTCTGATAATGGGAAGAATGACGATTGACAAAAATGGTACCAAATGGATTTGTTCTGTTTCTGATGGTGTTATTGCATTCAATGAAAATACAAACGTATTCAAAAAAATAACTTTTGGAGAAGATGTTGGTAATCTTCCTACTAATGATGTTAGAGCATTAGCAGTTGATAATAGAAGTCAACTATGGATTGGAACTACCAAAGGATTAAGAATACTAGGAAGTACAAGTAGTTATAACGAAACAGAGCAAATGAAAACGAATCGAATAGTTATTGAAGAAAATGGCATAGGTTCAGAATTACTGTACGAACAATTTATTACTGATATTGTGGTTAATGGTTCCAATCAAAAATGGATTGGAACTGTTGACTCTGGAGCCTTTCTTTTTTCATCAAACGGACAAGAAACTATCTATCATTTTACTAAAGACAATTCGCCGCTACCCAGTAATGTAATCAATGATATTGATATTAATCCCATAACTGGCGAAATCTTTTTTGCGACCGATAAAGGGATGGTTTCCTTTCAAGGAAATTCAACTAAACCTGCCGATAGTTTGAAAGATGTTTATGTATATCCAAATCCTGTTCGCCCAGAATTTGTTGGAACCGTAAAAATTGCTGGATTAATTTCTAAAGCCAATATTAAAATCACCGATATTGAGGGTAACTTAGTTTACGAAACCACTTCCGAAGGCGGAACTATTGAATGGGACACCACCGCATTTGGAAAATACAAGGTAGCTTCTGGTGTTTACATGATTTTTATCGCCGCAGAAGACGCTTCAGAAACTGCTGTAAAAAAGGTGATGATTGTAAGATAATGTTAGTCAAAACTAAAGCCATAGTAATTTCATCCATCAAATATCAGGAAAAAAGTCTCATCGTAAAATGCTTTACCGAAAGTGATGGATTGAAAAGCTATTTTGTACAAAGTGCTTTTTCTAGCAAAAAATCCAATCAAAAAATTGCCTATTTTCAACCCTTGACACTTCTCGAAATTGAAGCAAGTCACAAAAATAAAGGCACTCTAGAACACTTCAAAGAAATAAAACTAGCTACAGCCTATCAAACCATAAATACTGATATTATTAAAAGTACTATTGTTATTTTTCTATCCGAAATACTGCATCATAGCATCCAAGAAGAAGAAAAAAACGAGAGCCTTTTCTCTTTCTTAGAAACCGCATTGCTTTGGCTCGATACACATGAAGAAACATCAAACTTCCATATAATTTTACTACTAGAAATAACCAAGTTTTTAGGCTTTTATCCTGACACTTTACAGATTGAGAACAAGCATTTCGAAATGAAAGAAGGTTACTTTACTCCATTTTTAGGAACAAGTTGTCTTAGCGAACATGAAACTTTTTTGTTTAAAAAACTAATCGCTTTAAAATTTGATTCCGACCAAAAAGTATTTGCAGGAATAGAACGTCAAATATTACTAAAAATTCTTTTGGAATATTACAGTATTCATCTAGATGGATTTAAAAAACCAAAATCTCTTGAGGTATTAAAAGAAATTTTTAGTTGAAAGGAATCCCAAAAAAATGGGCATTGCATTGTTTTACTTTTGATACCTTTGAAAATTAATTTAGCTTAATGAAAAAATTATTTATCTTTTTATTTTTTGCAAATGTATCTTTTACCATTGCGCAACAGAAATACAATACGGAAAACGACATTCATTATTATGACGAAACCATAACTAAAAAGGATTCGTATATTGAAAGTCAATGTACTTTAGATATTTATTATCCCGAAAACAAAAAAGATTTTGCTACAATCATTTGGTTTCACGGAGGAGGGCTAACAAAAGGCAAAAAACAAATTCCAAAAGCATTAATGGATAAAGGCTATGCCATAGTTGCTGTAGAATATAGACTCTCTCCAAATGTCAGTGCACCGGCCTATATTGAAGATGCGGCGGCTGCAGTTTCATGGGTATTCAATAACATTGAAAAATATGGCGGTAATAAAAAACTAATTTTTATTTCCGGACATTCTGCAGGGGCTTATTTGGGAACTATTATTGTTATGGACAAGTCTTATTTAGCCAAATATAGCATTGACCCCATGAAAATAGCAGGATTAATTTCATTTAGCGGGCAAGTAATTACACATTTTACGATACGAAAAGAGCAAGGAATAAAAAGCACACAACCCACTATTGATAAGTATGCTCCCATAAATTTTGTTCGCGCGGATACACCTCCAATTTTGCTCATAACAGGCGATCGCGAAATGGAATTATTGGGGCGTTACGAAGAAAATGCCTATTTCTTACGAATGATGAAACTGAACAAAAATAAAGAAATTCGACTATACGAACTACAAGGATTTAACCATTCTGGAATGGCTGAACCAGCTTTTCCTTTATTAATAAATGAAGTAGAAAAGATTTCCAAAAAAATTCTTGAAAAGAAATAAATAGACATCGTCAGCAAATAACAATACTCTTAAATTCAAATCAAAACTTCAACTTTTGACTTTATGTCTTTATGACTTTCAACTTAATTTTACTACTTTCGCAGACTGATTAAAGAAACCGATAAAAATGAGTGCTAAGTTTACTGAATACAAAGGACTTGACTTGCCCACTGTGGCATCAGAAGTGCTGGAGTTCTGGAAAAAAAATAACGTCTTTGAACAAAGTATAACTTCACGCGAAGGAGCAACGCCTTATGTTTTTTTTGAAGGGCCACCATCTGCAAATGGTTTGCCAGGAATTCATCACGTTATGGCGCGTGCTATCAAAGATATTTTTTGTCGATATAAAACTCAAAAAGGCTTCCAAGTAAAGCGAAAAGCAGGTTGGGATACCCACGGACTCCCAGTAGAATTAGGTACAGAAGCCGCTTTAGGAATTACAAAAGAAGACATTGGAAAAACCATTTCCATCGAAGAATACAACGAAGCGTGTAAAAAAACCGTCATGCGTTATACTGATGTGTGGAATGATTTGACCGAAAAAATGGGCTATTGGGTAGATATGGAAGATCCGTATGTGACCTACAAATCCAAATATATGGAATCGGTTTGGTGGTTGCTTAAACAAATTTATAACAAAGATTTACTATACAAAGGTTACACCATTCAACCCTATTCGCCAAAAGCGGGTACAGGATTATCATCTCATGAAGTAAACCAACCGGGTTCATATAGAGATGTTACCGATACTACTGTTGTAGCGCAGTTTAAAGCAAAAGCAGAAACACTACCTAGCTTTTTGCAAGGTTTTGGTGATATTCATATTTTGGCTTGGACAACAACTCCATGGACATTGCCATCGAATACAGCTTTAACTGTTGGTCCAAAAATTGATTATGTTTTGATAGAAACCTTCAATCAATACACCTTTCGACCAATAAAGGTAATTTTAGCTAAAAACTTGGTCGGGAAACAATTCGGGAAAGAATTTTTTGCTTCTACTGAAGCTCATGATTTTGAGAATTTCAAAGAAGGAGATAAAAATATTCCATACCAAATTCTTGCCGAATATAAAGGTGCTGATTTAGTTGGAATTCGTTACGAGCAATTAATGAAATTGGCTTTGCCTTATCAAAATCCTGAAAATGCATTCAGAGTAATTTCTGGAGATTTTGTCACCACAGAAGATGGAACTGGTATTGTACACACCGCCCCAACTTTCGGAGCAGATGATGCTAAAGTTGCCAAAGAAGCCACTCCAGAAGTACCGCCAATGTTGGTTCTTGACGAAAACGGGAATGCAGTTCCTTTGGTAGATTTGCAAGGAAAATTCATTGAAGGATTAGGTAATTTATCTGGAAAATATGTTAAAAATGAATATTACAACGATGGCGAAGCTCCAGAACGCTCTGCTGATGTGGAAATTGCCATTCAGTTAAAAGAAGAAAACAAAGCCTTCAAGGTAGAAAAATACGTACACAGTTATCCACATTGTTGGAGAACTGACAAACCTATTTTATATTATCCGTTAGATTCTTGGTTCATTAAGGTTACCGAAATCAAAGACAGAATGTTCGATTTAAACGAAACCATCAACTGGAAACCAAAAGCAACTGGAGAGGGTCGTTTCGGAAATTGGTTAAAAAATGCTAATGATTGGAACTTATCTCGTTCTCGTTTTTGGGGAATTCCATTGCCAATTTGGAGAACCGAAGATGGTACTGAAGAAATCCTAATTGGTTCAGTCGAAGAATTATATTCTGAAATCGAAAAATCAATTGCAGCAGGTTTTCAAACAGCAAATCCTTTTGAGGGTTTTGAAATTGGAAATATGAATGAAGCCAATTATGATTTAGTTGATTTACATAAAAATGTAGTTGACGAAATAACGTTAGTTTCCGCTTCAGGAAAACCGATGAAACGCGAAAGCGATTTAATTGATGTTTGGTTTGATAGTGGAGCAATGCCTTATGCACAATGGCATTATCCTTTTGAAAATAAAGACAAGATTGACGAGAACAAAGATTTTCCAGCTGATTTTATTGCGGAAGGTGTGGATCAAACGCGTGGTTGGTTTTATACATTACACGCTATTGGAACCTTGGTTTTTGATAAAATTGCCTACAAAAACGTAGTGTCAAACGGATTAGTTTTAGACAAAAACGGACAAAAAATGTCCAAACGCCTAGGAAATGCAGTTGACCCATTCACCACTTTGGCAGAATATGGTCCCGATGCAACGCGCTGGTATATGATTTCAAATGCAAATCCTTGGGATAATTTAAAATTTGATTTGGAGGGAATCGCTGAGGTGCGCCGTAAATTCTTCGGAACTTTATACAACACCTATTCGTTCTTTTCGTTGTATGCCAATATTGATAATTTCAATTATTCAGAATCCGAAATTCCGTTGAACGAAAGACCTGAAATTGACCGTTGGATTTTATCAGAATTGCATACTTTGATCAAACTGGTTGATGAAGCTTATGCTGATTACGAGCCAACCAAAGCAGCTCGCGCAATATCTGATTTTGTTCAAGAGAATTTGAGTAATTGGTACGTTCGTTTGTGCAGACGACGTTTCTGGAAAGGGGAATATGGAACTGATAAAATTGCCGCTTATCAAACTTTATATACTTGTTTGTTAACTATAGCAAAACTGGCCGCTCCAATTGCACCATTTTTCATGGACAAACTTTACAGAGATTTAACACAAGCCACTAATTCAGAAGAATTTGAAAGTGTACATTTGTCGAAATTCCCAGTTTCGGTTGAAAACTTTGTTGATAAATCATTGGAGAGCAAAATGATGAAAGCACAGACAGTTTCATCACTCGTTTTATCGCTCCGTAAAAAGGAAATGATAAAGGTGCGTCAACCTTTGCAAAAGATACTAATTCCAATACTTGACGAGAACCAACGAGCTGAAATTGAAGCAGTTTCCGACCTAATAAAAGCCGAAGTAAACGTTAAAGAAATTGAGCTTTTAGATGACGCATCGGGTGTTTTAGTAAAGCAAATTAAACCAAATTTCAAAGCGCTTGGGCCACGATTTGGAAAAGATATGGGATTGATTTCCAAAGAGATACAAAGTTTTTCACCAGAACAAATCAACGAATTAGATAGTAAAGGGAAGCTAACACTTGTTATTTCAGGAAAAAGTATAATTTTAACATCCGAAGATGTTGAGATTACTTCTCAAGACATACCGGGTTGGCTAGTAGCTAATGCCAATGGAATTACTGTTGCATTAGATATCACACTAACAGATGAATTGAAAAATGAAGGAATTGCAAGAGAATTAGTTAATAGAATTCAAAACCTTAGAAAAGATAGTGGATTTGATGTGACTGATAAAATTAAAGTTTATATACAAAATAATGATACATTAGCAAAAGCTATAAAAGAAAACGAAAACTATATCAAATCGGAAACACTGACTGAAACTTTAGTTTTAGAAAGTGAAGTGAAAAATGGATCTGAGATAGAATTTGATGAGATAAAAACAAGAATATTAATTTCTAAATAATTAAGAAAGATTATGGTAGAAGAAAAAATGAGATACTCAGATGCTGATTTAGCAGAGTTCAAAGAAATTATTGTCAATAAAATTGAAAAAGCAAAATCCGATTTAGAATTGATTAAAAGTGCCTACATGAATGACTTAAACAATGGAACTGATGATACATCTCCAACGTTTAAAGCATTTGAAGAAGGTAGCGAAACGATGTCTAAAGAAGCCAACTCTCAACTGGCTATTCGTCAAGAAAAATTTATTCGCGATTTAAAAAATGCACTTTTTCGTGTAGAAAACAAAACTTATGGTGTTTGCAAAGTAACAGGAAAACTTATTTCTAAAGAAAGATTGAAAATAGTTCCTCATGCAACCATGAGTATCGAAGCAAAAAATTTGCAACGATAAAAGTTTAATCGTATATTATATTTGACGCTCCAAATTGGAGCGTTATTTTTTTAGAAAAAAAGTCTATTTTTGCGCCATTAAATTCCTAAAGATGTCATTACGAAATTCCATTTTAATCATCGCAATTATTTTATTGGTTGACCAATTCGTCAAAATATATATTAAAACCAATTTTATTTATGGTGAAGCGGGTCAAGTTGATGTGGCAAATTGGTTCAAAATACTCCTAATTGAAAATGAAGGAATGGCTTGGGGGACAAAAATACCTGGAATGTATGGAAAATTAATTTTAACTGTTTTTAGGATTTTTGCTGTATTCGGAATTGGATATTGGTTATATGATTCTAGCAAAAAACAAAGTTCTAATTATTTAATGGTAGCAATTGCGCTAATTTTTGCTGGTGCAGTTGGAAACATTATTGACTCGGTATTCTATGGGGTAATTTTTGATGATAGTTATGGTCATTTATCAACTATTTTTTCAAATAATCCTTATGGAACGTGGTTTTACGGACGAGTAGTAGATATGCTTTATTTTCCCATTTTGGAAGGAAATTTCCCGAAATGGTTACCCATTTGGGGTGGCCATACTTTTAAATTTTTTAATGCTATTTTCAACATTGCAGATATGTCTATTTCAACAGGAGTAGGGATTCTAATTGTGTTTAACAAAAAAGCTTTTACTAAAAAACTATAGTTGAAAGTCATAAACAGAAATAGGGGTTACACAATAATCCAAGCGAATATCGGTTTCATTAACATCTTCAACAACCTCTTCAGGCTCAAAAAAAGATAAACCAATTTTGATAACATCTTCTCTACATTTCGAGAGGAATTTATCATAAAATCCTTTGCCATAGCCCACTCTATTCCCTTTTTTATCATAAGCCAATAATGGCACAAAAACTACATCAATTTTTGAATGGGGCACTTCAATTCCGTCAACAGGTTCATATATATTGTATCCATTTTTTTGAAATTTAGTGTTATCTGTTAATAAATAATTAGTCATTTCTAGGGTTTCGAAATTACTTTTGGCTACCACAATTTCTTTATCCTTTCCCGCTAAAATTTGCAGAATAAACTCAGTATCTATTTCCTTGTGCTCCTCAATAGTTATATACAAATGAAAATAAGTGTTATCCCAAACTTGTCTGCCGTTAAGCGTAAAATCGGATTGTAGCAAACGGTTAGCAATTGCCAAACTTTTCTCTTCAACTTCAGCTTCGGAAAGTTGCTGACGTAATTCTTTATATTTTTTACGTAAGTCCTTTTTATTCATAATTCAAAAGTACTTTAATTTTTATAACTTTGGAATCAATCAAAAATTCTTAATGTCAACTCCTACTTTAGAACTTCAAATACAATCTTTGCCAAATAATCCTGGCGTATATCAGTATTATGACAAAGAAGGAAAAATACTTTATGTAGGTAAAGCTAAAAACTTAAAAAAAAGAGTTGCTTCCTATTTCAACAAGCTTCACGATAATGCCAAAACTAATGTTTTGGTTAAAAAAATTGTTGAAATAAAACACATTGTCGTTTCTTCGGAAGCTGATGCCTTGTTGCTTGAAAACAACCTCATCAAAAAATTACAACCTCGTTATAATGTCTTGCTCAAGGATGATAAAACCTATCCTTGGATTTGCATCAAAAAAGAACCGTTTTCTAGAATATTTCCAACTCGAAGAATGGTAAAAGATGGCTCGGAATATTTTGGCCCTTATACCAATTTTAAGACGGTCAATACAATTTTGGATTTAATAAAAGAATTGTATCCGCTACGAACCTGTAACTATGATTTAAGTGAAGCCAATGTCAAATCGAGTAAATATAAAGTGTGTTTGGAGTATCATCTAGGAAACTGCAAAGGACCATGTGAAGGATACGAAACGCTAGAAAATTACCAAAAACAAGTGGATGCCATTCGCGAAATTCTGAAAGGAAACTTTAAAAATAGTATGCGCGATTTTAAAAAACTCATGCAAGAATTGGCAACAGAAATGAAATTTGAAGCTGCTCAAAAAATCAAAGAAAAAATTGAAGTTTTAGAAAATTACCAATCACGTTCTACGATTTTAAATCCAAAAATATCCAATGTGGATGTTTTTTCAATCGTTTCTGATGAAACCATGGCCTATGTTAATTTTCTACAAATTTCTCATGGTGCTATTATTCGTTCTTTTACTTTGGAACTGAAAAAGAAATTGGACGAAACCGATGAAGAACTATTAGAATTAGCCGTTGTAGAACTTCGAGGGCGTTTTAATTTGATAACCAAAGAAATTATTTTACCATTCCCTTTGGATTTTGGCGATTCATTAAAAGTAACCGTCCCTCAACTTGGTGATAAAAAACAAATACTAGAACTGTCACAACGCAATGCAAAATACCAGCGTTTAGAACAATTGAAACAAATTCAAATTGTTGATCCAGAGCGACACACTAATAGAATAATGGCGCAAATGCAAAAAGATTTACGCCTTTCCATAGAACCAAGACATATTGAATGTTTTGATAATTCAAATATTCAAGGAACAAATCCTGTTTCGGCTTGTGTGGTTTTTAAAGATGGAAAACCAAGTAAGAAAGACTATCGCCATTTTAATATCAAAACGGTAGAAGGCCCGAATGATTTTGCTTCTATGGAAGAAGTAGTTTATAGAAGATACAAACGATTATTGGATGAAAATCAATCATTACCACAACTGATAATTATAGATGGTGGAAAAGGACAATTATCGTCTGCTTTAAAAAGCATTGATGATTTAGGTTTACGAGGTAAAATTGCTATAATTGGCATAGCTAAGAGATTGGAAGAGTTATTTTATCCGGGTGATTCAGTCCCTTTATATTTAGATAAAAAATCGGAAACTTTAAAAATTATTCAACATCTTCGCAACGAAGCACACCGATTTGGAATTACTCATCATAGAGATAAACGAAGTAAAACAGCCTTGCAAACTACTATAGAAACCATTCCAGGTATTGGTGAAAAAACTATGTTGACCTTGATAAAACACTTCAAAAGTGTTAAAAGATTACAATTAGCGACAGAAAAAGAAATTTCTGATGTTGTAGGTGTATCAAAAGCAAAAAAAATTTCCGAATTTTACAACATTAGTAAATCCTAAATGTATAAAGAGCCATTAACCATTAGCCAAAAACCATTAGCCAAAAGTAATTTTGTTGCTATAACCTCATCCTTTTTTGCCTATTGCTTATTGCCTATTGCCTTATTGTTGTTTACTCATTCTTCCTATTCACAAGAAAAAACAAACCGCCCAAAAATTGGCCTAGTACTCAGCGGTGGTGGCGCCAAAGGATTTGCTCATATTGGTGTTTTAAAAGCTCTTGAAAAAGCAGGCGTTAAAATTGACTATATAGGAGGAACAAGTATGGGTGCTGTAGTTGGTGGATTATATGCTTCTGGATATAGTGCCACACAAATAGATTCTATTTTTTACAACACTAATTTTGACGAGTTGTTGCAAGATTATATTCCGCGTTCTTCAAAAAGTTTTTATGAAAAACGAAATGACGAATTATATGCCATTTCATTACCATTTCATAAATTTAAAATTGGAATTCCTATTGCCCTTTCAAAAGGGATGTATAATTATAGTTTATTATGTAAGTTGACACACAAAGTGAGATATATTAAAGATTTTGATAAACTTCCAATACCTTTTTTATGTGTTGCCACAGATATTGAAAAAGGGGAACCTGTTATTTTACGAAGTGGTTATTTAGCTCAAGCAATGTTAGCTAGCTCAGCATTCCCTTCATTATTTTCTCCAGTTGAAATTGATGAGAGATTATTAATTGATGGCGGTGTCATTAACAATTATCCTGTTGAAGAAGTAAGAAATATGGGTGCTGATATTATTATTGGAGTAGATGTTCAAGATGATTTAAAAGATAGGAAATCACTTAATGATGCCACAAGGATTTTAGTCCAAATAACCAATTTGGATATGATTAAAAGCATGCAGGAAAAAAAGAAAATTACAGATATTTATATAAAACCAGATATTTCTAATTATGGCGTAATTTCTTTTAATGAAGGCCAAAAAATTGTAAAAAAAGGAGAAGAAGCAACAATGCTAGAATTAGAAAAATTAAAACTTCTTACAAAGCCATCTATAGAAAACAAAGTCAATTATTTAAATGTTAAAAAAGATACTTTATTTATAAAAAAAATTAGTCTTAGTAAAATTGATAATTATACTAGAGCCTATGTTTTGGGAAAACTTCGTTTTGTAAATGGCAATAAAATCACCTATGATGATTTAAAAACAGGGATTAATAATATCAATGCCACTCAAAATTTTAGCAGAATAAATTACACACTCAAAAGTTATCAAGATGCCGATGAGTTGAAATTAAACCTTACTGAAAACTCAAATAAGACCTTTTTAAAATTTGGATTACATTATGATGGTTTATATAAAAGTGCTCTCTTAGCAAATTTAACTCAAAAAAAATCACTTTTTAAGAATGATGTTGTCTCACTAGATATTGCCCTTGGCGATAATATTAGATATAATTTGGACTATTACATAGATAATGGTTTTTATTGGAGTTTTGGAATGAAATCAAGATTTAATCAATTTAATAGAAACCTCACAACTGACTTTAAGGATGGTGAAATCTTAACTCAACTAGGATTAAACACTATTAATATCGATTTTTCAGATTTCACTAATCAAGCTTATTTGCAGACTGTTTTTATTCAAAAATTTTTAATCGGAGCAGGAATAGAATTTAAACAGTTAAAAATTAAATCTGAAAATTTAGGTAATATCTCTCCAACATTTGAAAACAGCAAATATGGTAGTGTATTTGGTTACCTAAAATATGACTCTTTTGACAATAATTTATTTCCAAAAAAAGGATGGTTTTTTTCAGGTGATATTCAATCTTATCTATATTCTTCTGACTATACAAAAGACTTTAACCGATATTCTATTGCAAAAGCTGAAATTGGATTAGTCAAAACATTTTATGAAAAACTAACATTAAAAATACAAACTGATGCAGGATTAGCTTTTGGGAAAGACAGTGTTCATTTTTTTGATTTTGTACTTGGCGGATATGGTTTTAATACTATTAATAACTTCAAACATTTTTACGGCTATGATTTTTTAAGTGTTTCAGCTGATAGTTTTATTAAATCTTGCTTTACGCTTGATTACGAATTTTACAAAAAAAATCACGTGAATTTTTCTGCAAATTATGCTAATGTAGAAGATGAATTATTCAGTAGCGGAAATTGGTTATCAAAACCAAAATATAACGGATACGCTATTGGATATGGATTAGAGTCTGTGATTGGTCCAATTGAAATTAAACATTCTTGGTCGCCTGAACAAAGAAAAGGGTATACTTATTTTAGTATTGGATTTTGGTTCTAATTATAAAACACACTCAAAAAACTATATTTTTTTAATTATCTGAAACAATAAACTATATTTGAAAAACTATTAACTAAACTAACTATTTATGTCAATTTGGAAAAGAAAACCTATGGCGTTACTTCTTGCTGAAGCGTCAGAATCAGAAAAAGGATTAAAAAGAACTTTGACCGCCTGGTCACTTGTTGCACTAGGAATTGGAGCTATCATTGGAGCTGGGTTATTTGTTAGAACTGCCACTGCTGCTGCCCAAAATGCTGGTCCTTCAGTAACTATTGGTTTTATAGTTGCTGCTATTGGTTGTGCTTTAGCTGGACTTTGTTATGCTGAATTATCTTCATCTATTCCAATTTCAGGAAGTGCTTATACTTATACCTATGCTACCATGGGCGAACTTTTGGCTTGGATTATTGGTTGGGATTTAATTTTGGAATATGCGGTTGGTGCAGCCACCGTTGGAATAGCTTGGAGTGAATATCTCAATAATCTGATGGTCAATGTGCTCCATGTGAATCCTATTCCTTATGAATGGTGTCATTCTCCTTTTCAACATTCTGCAGATGGTGTTAGTGGAATAATCAACTTACCGGCCTTTTTTATCGTTGCTGCCATAAGTTTATTATTAATAAAAGGAACACAAGAATCCGCTTTTGTAAATGGAATTATCGTTGTTGCCAAAGTAGCAATTGTAGTAATGATCATTATTTTCGGATGGCATTTTATCAAGCCTGAAAACCATACTCCTTACATACCCCCTACTTCAATATTCACTGATGAACATGGTGTTGGTCATAATTTTGGTGGTATCATGGGAATACTCGGTGCAGCCGGAACGGTTTTCTTTGCCTTCATAGGTTTTGATGCCGTGAGTACTGCAGCACAAGAAACTATAAACCCTAAACGCAATATGCCAATCGGAATTTTAGGCTCGTTAGCGGTCTGTACCATTTTGTATATTCTTTTTGCGCACGTATTAACCGGTCTTGAATCCGTAGATTTTTTCAGAAATGGCGGGAAAGAAGCGTCTGTAGCGAATGCCATAACATCTGCAATGCCGGGCTATGGGTGGTTAGCACAGTTCGTAACTGTGGCAATATTAGCAGGATTCTCGTCTGTAATCCTAGTTATGTTATTAGGTCAGTCGAGAGTATTTTACTCAATGGGTAAGGATGGTTTATTGCCAAATTCATTCAGTGACATACATCCAAAATACAAAACACCATACAAAGCTAACTTGGTAATTATGGTAATTGTCGGTTTGTTTGCCGCATTTATTCCAGGTGACATTGTTGGTGATATGACAAGCATCGGAACCCTTTTCGCCTTTATCTTAGTTTGTATATCTGTAATTGTATTGCGTAAAACAGAGCCTGATATGAAACGTGAATTCAAAACACCATTTGTACCTTTTGTTCCAATATTAGGTATTTTAGTTTGCCTAGCCATGATTTACGGATTAGGTTGGACAAACTGGTTAAGACTTATAGGTTGGTTAGCTATCGGTTTTGTTGTTTATTTTGGCTACAGCAAGAAAAATAGTAGACTGAATAATCCCAACGAATAAGAGAGCTTAAAATTAAAATACAGAAAGGATTAATGGGTTCGCTCTTTAATCCTTTTTTTGTTAAAAATTGGTAATTATTATTTCTAAAAGTTATATTTTTCCGATATTTGTTAGATGAAAAAATGGGATAATCTATTAGCTCACCTTAAATTCCTCATCAAGAGAAATCCTGAATGAGTTTTTTTAATACGAATAAATATTAATTTGAACCCATTTTCAAATTATCTCATTTTCAAATTTTCAAATTAAAAATACTATGCCATTATATCATAAACTAGGAAATATTCCGCCCAAAAGACACACACAGTTTGAAAAACCAAAAGGGGGTTTGTACTATGAACAGCTTTTTGGAACTGAAGGGTTTCATGGGCATTCTTCATTGCTATATCACACTTACAGACCAACTCAAGTCAAGGAAATAAACAAGTCATACTCAGTAGAACCAAAAATTGCTATTGGTAAAAACATCAAATCGTTACTTCTAAAAGGCTTCGAATTAAAACCCGAAGATGATTTTCTAGACAGCAGAAAAGCAATGCTTGTTAACCGCGATTGTATTATCGGATTGGCAGCGCCAAGAAAATCATTAACAAGCTATTTCTACAAAAATGCCGATGCCGATGAACTGATTTTTATCCATAGAGGAAAAGGAAAACTCCGCACTATGATGGGAAATATCCAATTTGAATATGGAGATTATCTTATCGTTCCACGCGGAATGATTTACCAAATTGAATTCGAAACCGAAGATAACCGATTGTTTTATGTCGAGTCGTATGCACCATTTTATACTCCAAAACGATACAAAAACGCATCAGGCCAACATTTAGAACACTCCCCTTTTTGCGAACGCGATTTCAAATTGCCCACCGAATTAGAAACACACGATAAAAAGGGCGATTTTACAATAAAAATCAAAAAGGAAGGGATGCTACACGAAATGGTTTATGCCACGCATCCTTTTGACGTTGTTGGTTGGGATGGATACAATTTTCCATATGGATTCAGCATTCATAATTTTGAACCCATAACGGGTCGTGTGCACCAGCCGCCGCCTGTGCACCAAACTTTTGAAACAGCTACTTTTGTGGTTTGTTCGTTCTGCCCTAGGTTGTATGATTACCATCCAAAAGCGATTCCGGCTCCATACAATCACAGCAATATCGATAGCGACGAGGTTTTGTATTACGTTGATGGCGATTTTATGTCAAGAAATAATATCGAACAAGGTCATATTACATTACATCCGAAAGGAATTCCACACGGACCAGCACCCGGAGCAATGGAACGTAGCATCGGTCAAACCGTAACACAGGAATTAGCCGTTATGGTAGACACATTCCGCCCATTAATGGTAACTGAAGAAGCCATAGGATTAGACGACGGTCAATATTATAAATCTTGGGTAGAGTAACAATTAAATAGTAAATTAAGCTCCACATATTTCACTTTATTCGTGAATTTGTGGCTAAAATAAACATCATGAGTAAAGAAGTAAAATCCTTAGAATATGGACTCGAAAAAATATTTGAAGGCGCACAAGATTTCCTTCCACTTTTAGGTACAGATTATGTTGAGTTCTATGTTGGTAACGCAAAACAATCTGCACATTATTACAAAACAGCATTTGGGTATCAGTCTTTGGCTTATTCCGGTCTAGAAACCGGTGTAAAAGACAGAGCAAGCTATGTATTAAAACAAGATAAAATCCGTTTAGTATTAACTACACCTTTACATCCTGATTCTCCCATTAATCAACACATCGTTAAACATGGTGATGGGGTAAAAGTAGTAGCACTATGGGTGGAAGATGCTACAAAATCATTTGAAGAAACTACAAAACGTGGTGCACGTCCATTTATGGAACCTACCGTTGAAAAAGATGAACATGGAGAAGTCGTTCGTTCAGGAATATACACCTATGGTGAAACGGTTCATATTTTTGTAGAACGAAAAAATTATAATGGTGTTTTTCTTCCTGGATACAAAGAATGGAAATCAGATTATAACCCATCAGCTGTTGGATTAAAATATATTGACCACATGGTTGGAAATGTAGGTTGGGGAGAAATGAACCAATGGGTTAAATTCTACGAAGATGTTATGGGATTTGTCAATTTCTTATCATTTGATGACAAACAAATTCATACCGAATATTCCGCCTTGATGAGTAAGGTTATGAGTAACGGCAATGGTAGAATTAAATTTCCAATAAACGAACCTGCAGAAGGAAAGAAAAGATCTCAAATTGAAGAATATTTAGATTTTTATGGTGGTCCAGGAGTACAACACATTGCAATTGCTACTGATGACATCATTACTACAGTTTCTCAACTAAGAGCTCGAGGAGTTGAGTTCTTGTCAGCGCCACCACATGCTTATTATCAAGCCATTCCCGAAAGATTAGGAGTTCATATGGATACGATGAAAGAAGACATTAATGAAATTGAAAAACTAGCTATTATGGTTGATGCAGATGAAGACGGTTATTTACTACAAATTTTTACAAAGCCAGTGGAAGATCGTCCAACATTATTTTTTGAAATTATTCAAAGAATGGGTGCAAAAGGATTTGGTGCTGGAAATTTTAAAGCTTTATTTGAGTCTATCGAGAGGGAACAAATGTTGCGAGGGACATTATAAAAAAAATAATATCATTACAGAATTAACAAAATATAACGATATAGTTAATATTTTTTTGCTAAAAATCTGTTAAAGTTGAAATTTTACTTTTAATTATGCAATAGATTATAGTATATTTGTACCATCAAAAAATCAAGGAGTGGTTTCCTTATTTTTTTACATAAATTTTCATAATTTATAGTTTTTTGGTTGGTTAATAGCATAAAAACTCAGTCTTTAATTTGGCTGGGTTTTTTTGCTTTAATATATTTGGAATGGATATTGTAAATACTGAATTAAAAACAATTAAAAACATGAAAAAATATTTCTTCCTACTATTGCTTTTTATTACAGTAAGTTTTGATTCTCAAAAACCTGAAGCTTACGATGTTGGTGAATGGTTTAAATTCAGAATTCATTATGGTTTTATAAATGCTGGATACGCTACACTCGAAGTTCAAGAAGCTATTAAAAACAACAAAAAAGTTTACCACGCCATTGGCAAAGGATATACAGTAGGCATGTCAAGGTTTTTCTTTAAAGTTAATGATAATTATGAAAGTTATTTTGATAAAACGTCGAATAAACCTTATCAATTTGTAAGACAAATAGATGAAGGAGGTTACACTAAAAATCAAGAAGGGTTTTTTAATCAAGAAGATAATAAAGTGCTTATTAAAGATTATAAAAACAAAACAGAAAAAACATTCCCAGTTACAGAAAATGTACAGGATATTATTTCTACTTTTTATTTTTTAAGAAACTACCCAAATATTGACAAACTAAAAGTTGGGGAATCGGTATTTGTCGACATGTTTTTTGACAATGAAACCTTTAAGTTTAAGTTAAAATTCATAGGAAAAGAAAATATAAAAACTAAATTTGGAACTGCACCAGCAATGATATTTAGGCCAATAGTTCAATCTGGTAGAGTTTTTAAAGAAGAAGAAAGCTTAACAGTTTGGATTTCCGATGACGAAAACAAAATCCCTCTAAGGATAAAAGCCAGCTTGGCAGTGGGCTCAATAAAAGCAGAATTAGAAGGCTTCAAAGGATTAAAAAATCCATTTATGGTAAAATTAAATGACTAATGAATAGTAAAAACAATACGAATGAAATTTTAGAGGCTTTAGAAAAAAAATTTGAAGCTATAAATCAAAAAACCGAAACCCATTTAGAAGGACTTATTTGGTCAAAACCTATAACTTATTGGGATTATATTCAAACCGATGCCTTATTAAATTTACAAACTCAAAGAACTGTTTTGCCTGATGAAATGGTTTTTATCATGTACCATCAAGTAAACGAATTATTGTTCAAAATGATACTTTGGGAAATAAATCAATTGTGTCATACTGAAAAACCAAAAACTGATTTTTTTACTGAAAAACTAAGAAGAATAAGCCGCTATTTTGATATGCTAACCACTTCATTTGATATTATGGGTGACGGAATGGAAGTGGCTCAGTATATGAAATTCAGAAATACTTTAACCCCAGCAAGTGGTTTTCAAAGCGCCCAATATAGACTAATCGAATTCTCCTCAACCGATTTGATAAATTTGATTGATTATCGTTTTAGATCAACTATTGACAGGAATACACCTTATACTCATGCTTTTGAACATTTGTATTGGCAAGCTGCTGGAAAAGATTATCAAACAGGTGAAAAATCATTTTTAATATTAGAATTTGAGAGAAAATATAAAGAAGAATTTCTTCGTAGTATGGAAGAATATAATACTATAAATATTTGGCAAAAATTCAAACAACTTCCTCTAGAAGACCAAAAAAATGAAGCATTAGTTAATGCCATGCGTCATTATGATCATACCATTAACATCACTTGGGTTATGGGACATTTAAATGCTGCCAAAAAATATATTGATAGCGGACAAGGTTCGGGAGAAGCAACAGGAGGAAGCGATTGGAAAAAATACATGCATCCAAAATACCAAAGAAGGATATTTTTCCCAGAGTTGTGGAGTGAAGAGGAATTAAAAAATTGGGGCGAGGAATAACAATATGATTTATAAGTTCCTCAACTTTTTTTGTCTTTTTTGTCTTTTGGTTTTTTCATTAAGTTCTTGTGAAAAATCGAAAGAGGAACAAATTATTGCTGGAAAACCTAAATACAAATTAGTAGATTTTGGATTTAATCTGCATGATTTCAATATTGTCAATGATACTATACAATCCGGAGATACTTTTGGAAGTTTACTAGAAAAACAAAACTTAAAAGGTCAACAAGTTTTTGATATTGTTGCTAAGGTAAAAGATACTTTTGATGTTAGAACCATTAGAATTGGAAAAGCATATACTATTCTGAGAACTAAAGATAAAACCAATAAAATTCAAGTTTTTATTTATCAACCCGACCGTTTGAATTATTATATTGTAGATTTTAGAGACACCATAATAGCTTACAAAAAAACCAGGCCATTAACTTTAAAAACTAGAACAATTGCTGGTGAATTAAATGGTTCCTTATCCGAAACATTACAAAATCTTGATGTTGACCCGTCATTAGCGACAAGAATTGCAAAAGTTTATGCTTGGTCTATTGACTTTTTCAAATTACAAAAAGGAGATAAATTTGGCTTGACCTTTTCGGAAAGATATATAAATGATACTATTTATGATGGAGTTGACAGTTTAAAAGCAGCGTTTTTTGAATATAAAGGCAAAAATATTTATGCCTTCCCATTTTCTCCAGATGGAAGTACTAACAAACAACAATTTTTTGATGAAGAAGGGAAAACATTGAAAAATTTCTTCTTGAAAGCCCCTTTAAAATTTGTAAATATCACTTCACGTTATACCAGAAGCAGATTTCATCCGGTACAAAAAATTTGGAAAGCTCACAATGGTACAGATTATGCTGCTCCAACAGGAACTCCAATTATGACAACCGCAGCAGGAGTTGTAGAACAAGCTGGTTATACAACCGGCAACGGAAATTTTGTAAAAGTAAAACACGACAGAACATACTCTACTCAATACCTACACATGTCAAAAATAGTTGTTCGCCGCGGACAAAGAGTTACACAAGGACAAGTAATTGGGAAAGTTGGAAGTACGGGATTGGCAACTGGCCCTCATGTTTGTTATCGTTTTTGGAAAAATGGAGTTCAGGTAGATGCTTTACGATTAAAGCTTCCCACATCAACTCCTATGGATTCTAAATACAAACAAAAATATTTGGAATATATGAAACCTCTAAAAAGAACTTTGGACAGTGTAGCTGCGATAAATTCAAAGAAATAATATTTTTTTCGTCAACTACAACGTTGCAGTTCAAATTTACTGAATTTTATACCAATCAAATTTGTAAATTTGACATTTAAAATATAAAAAATGGCTTTACAAAATATCAATCCCACAAAGACTTCTGCTTGGGAAAAATTAAATCAACATTATGCTCAAATGAAAAACATTTCTATAAAGGAAATGTTTGCAAATGATATTACAAGAGCAGAAAAATTTAACATTCAATGGGAGAATTTCTTACTAGATTATTCCAAAAATAGTATCAATCAAGATACTTTTAATTTACTCCAAGATTTAGCAAAAGAAGTGCATTTGAAAGAAGCTATTGACGCGTATTTTGGTGGAGATAACATCAATCAAACCGAAAATAGAGCAGTACTCCATACCGCTTTACGTTCTCCCAAAAATACTTCCATAAAAGTTGAAGGGAAAAATATAATTCCAGAAATTTTTGAAGTAAAAGATAAAATGAAAAAGTTCTGTAATGAAGTTATTTCAGGACAAAGAAATGGGTTTACAGGGAAAGCGTTTACAGATGTAGTCAATATCGGGATTGGTGGTTCAGACCTTGGTCCAGCTATGGTTGTTGAAGGATTGCAGTTTTACAAAAATCATTTGAATATTCATTTTGTATCCAATGTTGATGGTGATCATGTAAATGAAATTATAAAAAAAATAAATCCCGAAACCACACTTTTCGTAATTGCTTCTAAAACATTTACTACACAAGAAACACTTACCAATGCTGAAACTATTCGAGCTTGGTTTTTGAAAACGGCAAAAAAAGAAGATGTTGCAAAACATTTTGTAGCAGTTTCAACTAACATTCAAAATGTTACAGAATTTGGCATCAATCCCGATAATATTTTTCCAATGTGGGATTGGGTTGGTGGTCGTTTTTCACTTTGGAGCGCAGTTGGTTTATCAATAAGTTTAGCTGTTGGTTTTGATAATTTTGATGAATTATTAAATGGTGCTCACGAAATGGATAACCATTTCAAAAACGAAACTTTTGACAAAAATATTCCAGTTGTTTTAGCACTATTGAGTATTTGGTACAATAACTTTTTTGGTGCCGAAAGCGAAGCTTTAATTCCTTACACTCAATACTTGCAAAAATTAGCACCATATCTTCAACAAGGCATCATGGAAAGTAACGGAAAGAGCATAGGCCGCGATGGGAAACCAGTAAATTATCAAACTGGAACTATCATTTGGGGCGAACCAGGAACCAATTCCCAACATGCATTTTTTCAATTAATTCATCAAGGCACAAAACTTATACCAACTGATTTTATTGGTTTTGTTGAGCCACTATATGGCAATCAAGACCATCATGACAAGTTGATGTCCAACTTTTTTGCGCAGACAGAAGCTTTACTAAATGGCAAAACTGCAGCACAAGTAAATGCTGAATTTGTTAAGCAAAACATTACAGGAGATAAAGCTGATTTTCTGTTACCTTTCAAAGTATTTACTGGGAATAAACCAACAAATACGTTATTAATTCAAAAATTGACTCCAAAATCGCTAGGTTCATTAGTTGCATTATACGAGCACAAAATTTTTGTTCAAGGTGTAATCTGGAATATTTTTAGTTATGATCAATGGGGCGTTGAACTTGGAAAACAATTAGCTAATTCTATTTTAGAAGAAATTCATTCAGGAGTTGTAAAAAAACACGATAGTTCTACAGAATTTTTATTAAACCATTTTCTGAAAAACAAATAATGGAACATATCCTAAAACCTCTCTAATTAGTGCCGTTTTTTTATCTCTTTTCTCTATATTTGTTTTTCTAAAAATAACACTATGTATCATTTTATTCAAAAATTTCATTCTGGTTGGGCTTATTTAGCCTTATTTTTATTAGTAGTAGCCGTGATAAATTCCATTATTGGAATGTCTTCAAAAAAAGTGTTTACCGCTAATGACCGAAAAATAGCTTTGTTTGGTTTAATAGCAACTCACATTCAATTGGTAGTTGGTTTGATTCTATATTTTATTTCTCCGTTAGGCTCTGCTTCTATCGGTCAAATGGCGGATTCAAATGTGCGTTTAACTTGGTTAGAGCATCCTCTAATTAATGTGATAGCTATAGTTTTAATTACTATTGGATGGTCAAAACACAAAAAAGGAGATACAAACACTGCAAAATTTAAATCCATTGCACTATTCTATTTCTTGGGATTAGTCTTAATCTTGAGTAGAATTCCTTGGAATTTGTGGTTTAACAAATAAATTAAAAAGTCCTTAAAAGGACTTTTTTTATCAAGGTATAGTTTTTGAAAATCAATTTATACTTTTAAAAAGTAAACAATGAATAAAAAAATAAAAATATTCTTTTTATCAATTATAACAACCCTTTTATCTTCCAGTTTTTCAGCTGCTTATGCACAACAAAAAGATAAAAACAAAGATAAAGTAAAGGCGGTAGTGGTAAAAGAGGATAAAGTGAAAACAAAAGTAGCAGTACTTTCAAAAAAAGACTCGTTAAAAACCAAAGAAATAGAAGAGATTACGGAAATCGCTGATTCCGTTAAAACCGAGGTCAATTTAAAATTTAAATTCTACAAAAAAAATGCGCATGCTTCTTATTATGCTCAAAAATTTAATGGTAGAAGAACTGCAAGTGGTACTCGATTTGATAATACAAAATACACAGCCGCTCACAAAAAATTACCTTTTGGGACAAAAGTAAGAGTTACTAATGAAGTCAATGGGAAATCAGTTATTGTGGAAATTACAGATCGCGGGCCATTCTCAAAAGTTCGTGAAATTGATTTAACAAAAAAAGCTTTTATGGAATTAGCAAACAATAAAAATTCTGGAGCTGTGATTGTTAAACTTGAAGTTGAAGCAAACTAAAATTACCAATCTTTGAAAGGAAAATTGCTTAAAAAGGCATTATAAAATCGCTGATCATTAGTAACTTCTTTTCCAAGCCAATGTGGTTTTTCAAAAACTTCATCTTCCGATTGTAGTTCTATTTCGGCTATTATCAATCCTTCATTATCTCCTGAAAAAACATCTACTTCAAAAATGTGATTGCCAACTTTCACTTCGTGACGAATTTTATCAATTATTCCGCTTTCGCAAATAGTTAATAATTTTTCGGCATCAGAAACGGCTATTTCTCTTTCCCATTCTAATCGGGTGGTGCCAGTTTCATTTCCTTTTCCTTTAATGGTTAAATACGCTTTATCGGTTTTAATTCTAACACGAACAGTGCGTTCTGGGTTGGAATTTAAATACCCTTGAACAATTCTTTTTTTAGAAAAAGCAGCTGAAATAAAGCCATCAGAAAGGACTAAAAACTTTCGTTCTATTTCTATCATTGGATACAAATTTTATCGAAAGATACTATAAATTTGTGATATGGCTGAACCGGTTTCTTTTCGAAAAATCATTCATATCGACATGGATTCTTTTTATGCTTCGGTAGAGCAAATGGACAATCCTGAGTTGAAAGGAAAACCATTGGCCGTTGGAGGAAGTGAAGTTCGTGGTGTGGTTTCAGCAGCAAGTTATGAAGCTAGGAAATTTGGAGTTCGTAGCGCCATGAGTGGCATTCAAGCTAAAAGAAATTGTCCCGATTTACTATTTGTTCGCCCAAGATTTGACCGTTACAAAGAAATTTCAAAACAAATCAGAAAAATTTTTCACGAATACACCGATTTGGTTGAACCTTTGTCTCTGGACGAAGCTTATCTAGATGTTACCCAAAACAAAAAGGGAAATCCTAGTGCTTCTTTAATTGCACAAGAAATTAGAAAACAAATTTTTGAAGAAGTTGGACTTAATGCATCTGCTGGAATTTCAATCAATAAATTTGTAGCAAAAATTGCTAGCGATTATAACAAACCCAACGGACAAAAAACGGTAAATCCTGAAGATGTGGAAACTTTTTTGGAAAATCTAGACATCAAAAAATTCTATGGTATTGGCAAAGTTACTAGAGATAGGATGTACCATTTAGGGATTTTTACGGGAAAAGATTTAAAATCAAAATCAAAAGAATTTCTAGAGGAACATTTTAGCAAAAGTGGCTTGCATTTCTATAACATAGTTAGAGGCATTCACAATAGCGAAGTGAAACCCAATCGAATTACAAAATCAGTTGCAGCAGAACATACATTTAACGAAAACTTGACTTCCGAAATTTTTATGATAGAAAAACTAGAACGGATAGCCAACGAATTGGAAAATCGTTTAAAAAAACAAAACCTCTCAGGAAAAACAGTAACCTTAAAAATCAAATACAGCGATTTTACGACACAAACTAGAAGCAAGACTTTGCCTTACTTTATTTCGGATAAAGGATTGTTGCTTGAAGTCGCAAAAGAACTACTGTTTCAAGAAAGGATGAAAGAGTCGGTGCGATTACTTGGTATTTCCTTAAATAATTTAAACACCGAAATCAAAAAGACAATTATTGTGCAATTGAAATTTGAGTTTTAAATATAAAAAAACCAACTCGAGAGCTGGTTTAAATATAGTGATTGAAATGTTTAATCTCTTCTTGAAATCTTTGAAAGCAATCGTAAAAACTCTATATAGAGCCAAACTAAGGTTATCATTAATCCCATAGCGCCATACCATTCCATGTATTTTGGCATTTTTTGCTGAACTCCTTTTTCTATTTGATCAAAATCTAAAAATAAATTAAGCGCTGCAACAATAATTACAATAGCACTAATCCCAATGCTCATCATAGAATTTCCATGATGAACAGGTTGAAAGCTTGTGAATAGCGTTAATAACCAAGATATCAAATAATAAGTAGCAATGGCTAAAGTAGCAGCAATAACAACAGATCTAAATTTTTCATTAACTTTAACTATTTCATATTTATAAAGTCCGAAACAAACCATAAAGGTTACAAAAGTGCAACTCACCGCTTGTATCACAATTCCGGGATACATAACTTCAAAAATTGCCGAAATACCCCCAATAAATAAACCTTCAAAAATAGCATAACCTGGTGCGAGATATCCTGAGGATTGCGGTTTAAATGTTGCAATAAGCACTAAAATAAACCCAACAATGGCACCTCCAATAGTCAACATCATAGGGTTTTGTCCGTTAAAGGTCATTATCCAAGTAATGGCTGCGCTAGCAATCAATAAAACTAACATTAAGAAACTTTTGTTAATAGTTCCCGAAACAGTCATAGTGTCGTTATAATCTATAACAACAGCATCATGAGTTACCTCGTTATTTTCTTTAAACGATTTTGTTTTAAAAAATGGATTATTTGAATTCATGTTATTAATATTTAAAAGTAATTATTTATTCTATTTCTGAAATTCTTAGTGTGTTTACCATTCCTTTATCAGCAACAGGCATAGCCGCTAGATTGATAAGCATATCCCCTTTTTTTACATAGCCATTGTCTTTTGCAATTTGGTTGATGTCATCAACAGTATCATCAGTACTTACAAATTTGTCATAGTAAAAAGCATTAACACCCCAAAGTAAATTTAACTGATTTAAAATTCTTTTGTTTGAGGTATAAACCAAAATATGAGCTTTTGGCCTCCAAGCCGATATTTGAAAAGCTGTATATCCACTATTTGTTAGTGTTGAAATAGCTTTTGCTTTAATATCATTTGCCATGGTTGCTGCATGGTAACAAATTGATTTAGTAATAAACCTTTTTGTTCTTACATGAGGAGGATTTTGTGGTACATTAATTAATGGAGAATCTTCCACTGCTTCAATAATTTGTGACATTTTTGCAATAACTTCTACTGGATAATTTCCAACTGAAGTTTCTCCCGAAAGCATTACAGCATCAGCTCCATCCATTACAGAATTCGCAACATCATTTACCTCAGCTCTTGTTGGTGTTAAACTAGTAATCATTGTTTCCATCATTTGCGTGGCAACGATTACTGGGATGCGCGCTGTTTTTGCTCTAAGAATTAATTTTTTCTGAATTAATGGAACTTCATGTGCTGGAATTTCAACTCCAAGGTCACCACGAGCAACCATTAAACCGTCACAAAAAGCAACAATTTTATCGATGTTTTCTACCGCTTCTGGTTTTTCAATTTTAGCAATTATAGGAATTTTATAATCTGAATGTTTTGCAATTAAGTCTTGTAATTCCTCTAAATCTTTTGGTGTTCTAACAAATGAAAGTGCTATCCAATCAACTTTTTGTTCAATAGCAAATATAGCATCCTTAATATCTTTTTTGGTTAAAGCAGGAAGGGAAACTTTTGTATTAGGAAGATTTACTCCTTTTTTAGATTTTAATGGTCCGCCTTGAATCACTTTACAAACTACTTCTGTTGTTCCGTTTGTTTCCAATGCTTCAAACATCAATTTTCCATCATCTAAAAGAATAAATTCACCCGGTTTTACATCGCGAGGAAACTCTTTGTAGTTCATGTAAACGCGTTCTTTTGTCCCCGGAACATCTTCGGCTGTTTGAAATGTAATGATGTCTCCAGGGCTAACTACTACATCTTCTTTCATAACTCCCACGCGAAGTTTCGGCCCTTGTAAATCAGCCAAAATTGCTGTATTGTATCCAAATTCATCGTTCAAACTTCTTATGATGTCAATTCTTTCTTTTACATCTTCATAATCAGCATGGGAAAAATTGATGCGAAACACATTCACTCCTGCATCAATCATTTTTTTTATCACTTCTCTAGAACTACATGCAGGACCAAGTGTTGCTACAATTTTAGTTTTTTTTCTTGTTGGCATTATACTTAAAAAATTAAATTATTTTTTGATTTTATTTTTTCAACTTCTACAGCATAAACTGTGCTGACTCTATCTATTTTTTTTATACAATTCGTAATTGTTTCTACCTCAATAGGAACTTCGCCATTTTCAATTTTTAAAAAATAGTTTACCTTTTTAAACTCTGGGATAAAATATATTTTTGTTGAAAATTTGTTATTGCTTTCTGCAAATAATCCTTGGTTATTTGTTTGAGATAAACTAAAAACATCATTTATATTTTGAATTAAATTCCATGAAATATCTTTCTTTTTGTCTTCAAAAATAAATCTTGAAAATTCTGACTCTCCTTCTTTAGTGCTTATTTGAATATTACAACTGCTTTTACTTAAATTGATTGGCAAGTTTTGATTAATATAATAGGCTAACCGATAATCTTCCAAAGGCGAATGAATAGCGATTAATTGATAATCTATTTCGTCAAAATCTCCAAGAGGCAATTTGTGAACGGCCATACTTTGCAATTTAAGTTGTAAATATAGTTTATCTGAAACAGATTATTACAAACAATATTTTAGGTTATCGTTATTTTATAAACGAAAACGTTATAGTTTTTTGAGAATCTGCCTTACTTTGTGTTAATTTTTTCTTGAAATGCAAAATAAGCACGTTGGGAAGCTTTTTCTTCTGCTTTCTTTTTTGAAGTTGCCCTTGCTTTTGCAATAACTTTGTTGTCGATACTTAATTTTACACCAAAATATTTTTGCCCATCAATGCCATTATCATCAAAAACATCATAGTGAAAAGATTTTTTTCCTTTTTGGCACCATTCAATTAACAAACTTTTGTAGCTAATTACTTTTCCTTCTAATTTTGCTATATCAACATAAGGTCTGATAACACTTCTTTGAATAAATTTTTGACAATAATTGTATCCTCTATCTAAAAAAATAGCTCCTACTAAGGCTTCAAAGATATTGCCGTGTATATTTTCACCAAAATGTTGTGTCGGTACTTTACTTTCTACAAATCGGATTAAATTTAGGTCTCTGCCTAACTCATTTAAGTGTTCGCGGCTTACAATTTTGGAACGCATTTTAGTTAAATAGCCTTCATCTCCAGCTGGGGCTTCATTATATAAATAAGCTGCTATGACAGAACTCAACATAGCATCTCCTAAAAACTCCAATCTTTCATAATTCATTGGATTTCCTTTCAAATCGATTCTGTTGGTGGAACGATGTGTAAATGCTTTTCGGTAATAAATAATAGATTGAGGTTTAAATCCTATGACTTTTTGGATTTCGTCAAAAAAAATCCCGTCCTCAGTCGAACGGGAATTTTTAAATATATTTTTTAGAATTTTCATCTAAAACTTAGTCTTCTAATTTTTTGAATAATACACATGCGTTGTGACCGCCAAATCCAAAAGTGTTACTCATAGCAACATTCACTTCTCTTTTTTGAGCTTTATTTAAAGTTAAATTCAAAGAAGGGTCAATATTCTCGTCAACAACAGTATGATTAATCGTTGGAGGGACAATACCATGTTTCATGGACAAAATTGAAGCTATAGCCTCAATTGCCCCTGCAGCACCTAGCAAGTGCCCAGTCATTGATTTAGTAGAATTGATATTGATGTTTTTAGCATGAGCACCAAAAACCGCACTAATAGCTTTCAATTCCGCCACGTCACCAAGTGGTGTTGATGTTCCGTGGGTATTGATGTGATCTACTTGATGTGGTGACATTCCTGCATCACGCAAAGTGTTTTCCATAACTGCGATTACGCCAATTCCTTCTGGATGAGGTGCTGTTAAATGATAAGCATCAGACGACATTCCTCCGCCACCTACTTCACAATATATTTTTGCTCCACGTGCTTTTGCGTGTTCATATTCTTCTAATACTAATGCTCCAGCACCTTCACCAAGCACAAATCCGTCACGAGTAGCATCAAAAGGTCTTGACGCAGTTTCTGGACTATCATTTCTGGTTGATAGAGCTTGCATAGAATTAAATCCACCCATGCCCGCAATGGTAACTGCTGCTTCTGAACCTCCAGATATAATAACATCACACATTCCTAAACGAATATAGTTAAAAGCATCAATCAATGCATTGGCAGAAGAGGCACACGCTGATACAGTTGTATAATTTGGTCCCATAAATCCATTTCGCATTGAAATGTGAGCTGGGGCAATATCAGCAATCATTTTTGGAATAAAAAAAGGATTAAATCTTGGCGTTCCGTCACCAGCTGCGTAACTCAGTACTTCTTCTTGAAAAGTTTCTAAACCACCAATTCCTGCTCCCCAAATCACTCCAACTCTATGCTTATTAACATTATCAGCAGTAATTCCAGCGTCATTGATCGCTTCCTCACTTGCTGCAACAGCATATTGAGCAAATTTATCCATTCTTCTTGCTTCCTTGCGGTCCATAAAATCTTCAATGTTGAAATTTTTTACTTCGCAAGCAAACTTTGTTTTGTGCTTTTCAGTATCATAGTAGGTTATAGGCGCGGCACCACTAACTCCATTAATTAAGGAATTCCAATATTCTTCAATGGAATTTCCTATGGGTGTTAATGCTCCTAAACCTGTTACTACAACTCGCTTTAATGCCATAATATGTTTTTTACAATTGTATTTAAACAAATAATACCCATGTTTCTTTCAAAGTTAATGTTTAAAGAGACAAGGGTATTTCAATATTTTGAGATTGAATATCAATCGGGTTTGCTTTTTAGTAAAAATAATAAAAACCCGTAAAAAATAATGATTCTTCACGGGTAAATTATTTATTATTTTTTTGCTTCTTCGATGTAAGAAATAGCTTGACCTACCGTAGCAATGTTTTCAGCTTGGTCGTCTGGAATTTGAATATCAAATTCTTTTTCGAACTCCATAATAAGCTCAACAGTGTCTAATGAATCAGCTCCTAAATCATTGGTGAAGCTAGCTTCTGTTACAACTTCGTTTTCGTCAACGCCTAATTTGTCTACGATAATCGCTTTAACTCTTGATGCAATGTCTGACATAATTTCTAAATTTTAATTTTAAATTGATTGGCAAAAATAAAAAACTTTATTTTAAAACAACCTTTTTGTTACTAAATGTGACGGCGAAATTAAAAAATATATTTTAAATTCTTACATATTCATGGTTTTAATTCAAGTTATTATTCTTTTTTTTGTGCTATGAAAATTGATTTTACCATGAAAAGAATTTTGTTTTTTGCTTCAGGCACTGGTTCCAATGTGGAAAACATCATTCACTATTTTAAAAAAAAGAATGCCGTTGCCATAGTTGGTGTTTTTTCAAACAACCCAGAAGCAAAGGTTTTAGAAAAAGCTAAAAACCAAAACATTAATTCACTAGTTTTCAATAGAACTGAACTAAACGATGGCGTTGTATTGAAAGCAATTGAAAAATTACGCCCTGATTTGATAGTACTTGCTGGTTTTTTATGGAAAATGCCCGAAGAAATTGTACATCAATATCATAACAAAATCATCAATATTCACCCGGCTTTATTGCCAAAATATGGCGGAAAAGGCATGTATGGCTTGAAAGTACATCAAGCGGTTTTTGAAAACAAAGAAGCAGCAACGGGCATCACCATTCATTATGTAAACGAACATTACGACGAAGGTGAATTCATTTTTCAGCAATCCGTAAATGTAGAAGATTGCAAAACAGCAGAAGAAATAGCAAACAAAGTTCAAGCATTAGAACATGACTATTTCCCTCAAATAATAGAAAGACTTCTAACTTCCAACATCTAACTTCCAACTTTGAACCACCAAGTCCACATCTACACAGACGGCGCTGCCAAAGGAAATCCTGGAAACGGCGGGTATGGTGTGGTCATGGAATTGGTTGGTTCGCAACACAAAAAAGAATTCTACGAAGGATTTCGGCATACTACCAATAACCGCATGGAATTATTGGCAGTGATAGTTGGATTAGAAAAACTAAAAAATCCTAATACGAAAGTTTTGGTAATTTCCGATTCTAAATATGTGGTGGATGCTGTAGAGAAAAAATGGGTTTTTGGTTGGGAAAAGAAAAACTTCACTGGTAAAAAAAACCCAGATTTATGGAAACGATTTCTGATAATTTACAGAAAACACCAAGTGGATTTCAAATGGATAAAAGGCCACAACAACCATCCTCAAAACGAACGTTGTGATGAATTGGCTGTTTATGCCTCGGGTTTGCCTAATTTATCTGTGGATGCTTTTTATGAAAAGGAAGAGGGAAAATTGTTTTAAATTAACCGTGTAATTTCAAAGTTTAATATAGTGTAATTTCAAAGTTTAATATAGTGTAATTTCAAAATTAGTTATATATTTGCAATTCTAAAACCTTCAATATGAGTGCAAATAGAAGAATTAAAATGGAAATGGATATTTTTAAAAATAAATATCCAATTTTGGCTTTAACCGGACCACGACAATCAGGTAAAACTACTTTTTTAAAAACACAATTTTCTGAATATGAATATGTAAACTTAGAGAATTTAGATCTAAGAAAATTTGCAACAGATGATCCGAACGGTTTTTTAGCTCAATATGATAAATACGTAATTTTTGATGAAGCACAGCGAGTCCCTCAGTTGTTTTCTTATTTACAAACTAAAGTAGATAAAGATAAAATCATGGGACAATTTATTTTATCTGGTTCACAAAATTTTCATTTGATGGAAAACATTACCCAAAGTTTAGCAGGAAGAGTAGCTTTGTTTAAATTATTGCCATTTGATATTTCAGAAATGCAAGAGGCAAATTGGTTAAATGATGATTATGCCATAAATCTTCAAAAAGGATTTTATCCTGCAATTTACGACAGAAACATCCCTTCAAAAGCTTTTTATTCCAATTATGTTCAGACTTATGTCGAACGAGATTTATCGGAATTAATTCATGTAAAAGACTTAAAACAATTTCGAAATTTCATTTCATTATGTGCAGCAAGAGCAGGACAATTGCTTAATCTCAATTCGTTGGCTAATGATTGTGGTATTTCGCAACCTACTGCAAAATCATGGCTTTCTGTTTTAGAAAGCAGTTATATTGTGTACCAATTGCAACCTTATTTTTCAAATTTCAATAAACGCGTTACTAAAAGTTCAAAGTTGTATTTTTACGATACAGGACTTCTTTGCTTTTTGCTAAAATTAAACGATGCCGAAAGCGTAAAATTAAGCGCGTTAAAAGGAAGTTTGTTTGAAAATTTTGTAATCAATGAATACATCAAAAAAAATTATCACAATAATTTACTTTTAGATGTATGGTTTTGGCGCGATGCGGTAGGACATGAAATAGATTTAATTTGGCAAAATTCAGAATTTATCAATCTAGTCGAAATTAAAGCATCCGAAACTATTATGACCGATATGTTTAAAGGATTAACTTATTTTGAAAAATTAAAACCCAATTTAATTCAAAGTAAGGCAATAGTTCATACCGGATTGTTTAACCAACAACGAACTTTGGGTAAAGTAATGAGTTGGAAGGAAATTGTTTTGTAATTTGTATTTACAAAACGAACGGTGTGATGAATTGGCTGTTTATGCATCAGGTTTGCCTAATTTATCCGTTGATGCTTTTTATGAAAAGGAAGACGCGAGGTTGTCTTGATTACTGCTGCTTCAACAACAAATTATACTCTTCCAATAGTTTCAAGTACTTATCTTTCCAGTATTCTGCGTTGAACGCTTCTTTTTCATAAGCCGTTGGTGATTCGTTACCTTTTAGAGAAGTTGAAAGTTCCTTTATAGAATCACTAAAATCGTGATGAATAATTTTTCCTATTTGCAAAACCAAATCAAGAGAAACAGTACTATTTTCAAACATCAGATACATCCACCTTCTACTTTTTCCCATTCGCTTGGCGAGTTCTGTAATGGGAATGCCACTTTTATAAATAGCTTCTTTTAGTATTTCTCCTCGGTGTTGCATGATGCAAATGTTTACACTTATGTGAGAAATTTATTTTATATAAAATGCACATATTTGTGTAATTAATTATATATTTGTTTTCAAAAGCGTGTAATTACTTTAAATATAGTGAATTAATTCGGTATAAAAAAGTGGAACGCACCCCAATTGCATAGTTAAACAAAAAACCAAGGCGGAACCGAAAAGCCAATAGAGTAGGAAAATTAAACTTATTTATGTTATGAAAAATTGTATTAAAGGAGTATCAATGTTATTTATTATTGCTATGTTTTTTGGGTGTTCAAAGGATGACCCGAGTTCAACATCAGCACCAACAGTTGATTTTAGTTATTCAGGTGCAAATAATCCTGCGCCGTCAACTGTATCATTTACTAGCACCACAACAAATGCTACAAATTATTTATGGGACTTTGGAGACAATGGTAGCTCAACATCAGCAAATCCTCAACATCTTTATACGACAGGAGGAGTTTATACTGTTAGACTTACAGTTACAGGGGCAGGAGGCACAACATCAATTTCTAAAACAGTAAATATAGGTGCATCATTAACAAATGTAAAAATTAGTAAAGTTACTATTGTTAATATTCCTTTTACAAAACTTGGTGGTACAAGTGGATGGGATCTAGACGGAACAGGACCTGATGTCTTTTTTCAGATACAAGACCAAAACAGTACTGTTTTGTTTGATGTTACATCTGCTAATAGATTGAATAATGTTACACCTTCAATATTGCCGTTTTTTTGGACCCTAACAAATCCTTTTGTAATTACCAATCTAACACAGTCAAGATTTATTCAACTTTTTGACTATGATTTAGGAACTCCAAATGAAGATATGGGATATGTAGGGTTTTTAATGTCAAATTACACAACTGGTTCAAGTGCCTACCCATCATCAGTTACTGAAACTAATTCAACATATGGAATAACTGTAAAATTAGACTTAATCTGGTATTAATAATGATGAAAACAATTTATTTAATAAGGCATGGAGAGATAGACAAATCAAGTTTGTTTTTAGATGAAAATGGAATCAAATTTAGTGAAAAAATTGTTGAATATTTTAGTGATATTGAATTAACTTATTTGACAAGTTCAAATGTTATTAGATGCATAGAAACCATTTTACCTCTATCAAAAGATAAAAAACTAAATATAAATACTTTTGATGATTATTCATTTAAATCTTTATTACCATTATCATATTGTAAGTCACATGAAAATACTAAATCATTAATTTGTTATAGATTGGAGTTTTTAAATTGTTTATTAATTGATTTAAATCAAGAGCCTATAAATAATGATAAAGAATCTAAAGATAAGTTATATAATCAGATAATTCAAATTCAAATTGATGATAAATATGAAATAAAGTCAGAGTATATTAAACTAAATTAAGCGATTAAACAAAACTTATGAAAACATTAATACTATTATCAATATTACTATTTGGAACATTGCTCCAAACAAAAGCACAAAATGTCTTATCACTAGTGAAACCGAGATCAGAGATATCATTTGGGTTTAGTAATCAATTATTAATGCCAAATGTATCGAATAAAAATGTTTTAGCTGCTCAAAATCTTCCATACCCAATAATTTTTATCCATGGATTAAATTCTAGTTCGGATACTTGGATTGACATGGGTATTAATTTAATTAATGAAGGATTAAGTTTTGGAGGAAGAATAGATTTTTGTCTAAATGATGACGGCAATAATTACACTTCAAATAAAAATATTTGGACAAGTACAAATAATAATATTCCAGCAGCAGATATTGCATTGTATTCTAATTACAATACTGATTTATCAATAGCAGATTTTTACTTTATAAACTTCAAAATTGATAATTTTGGAAGATTGCCGAATGATGCAAATTTTAGCGATGTTTTGAGTAATGAAGCTGCAATTGCAAAACAAGGTGTTGCATTAAAACTTGCTATTCAAATGGTTTTACTCAAAACTGGTAGAGATAAAGTAATTTTGATGGGACATAGTATGGGAGGTTTAGCTGCAAGGGAATATGTTCAAAATCCTAGTAATTGGCAGCCAGACGGAAATCATCATGTAGCTAAACTTATTACTACAGGCACGCCACATGGCGGATATACGGGTACTAATAACCCTTTTACTGCTGGAAGAACAGAAGCTTATAGAGATTTAAGAAAGGAGTATTCTTATACTGGATATGAAGGAGTATATCTATATGGAGGTTATGAAAATTCTTCGATAATAAAAAATGTTTTGTTGTTCCCCTTTTATAATGTAGATGTAAATTGTAATGGTATAGATGAAGACAATACCTATATTACTGGACTAAATTACAAAACGTGGATTAGTTCTTTAGATTATTCATATATAATTGGTGTTTGTACAAATTGTTTCACATTACAAGCAAATATTGAAGGTGATGGAATAGTGAGAAGTGTTAATGCCGACTTAAGTAGTTTTACAAATCAAACACCACTTCCAACACCAAAAAATGAATTTATTTATACCGCAGCTCAAACAGGTATTATTGGCTTACACTCTGAATTACCTCAAGCAATACCAGTTAATTTTCGAGGTTTAGACGAGCCAAACGAATACAACCTTGCTTATGAGGTCAATTTTTCAAATACATATAAAGGGTTTATTACCGTTCAACCAAATGGCGGTTATCCTTATGATTATGATGATTATAAATTTTCAGTAACTTCAAATAGTCAAGTCAGTGTGTTAATTAATAATACATTTTCAAATCCTATTTTCGCAAGAATCTTAAACTCAAATAACTTTCAAGTGGGACAAGAACTAACAGTTAATAGCGGTTCTAATGCCTTAACTCTAAATCTTTCAGCTGGATTATATTATTTAGAAATTTACACAACAGCAACAAGCACAAGTTACCTTTATCCTTATACTTTTACTTTATCCTCCACTCTCTCAAGCCCAGATTTCACTTCTTCCGATTCATTAAAAATATACCCCAACCCAACCACCTCAAATGTTTACTTCGACAACACCAATTCCAACTTCAAAGAAGTATCAATCTACAATTATCTAGGTCAAGAAGTGTCTAAAACCAGCTTTGCTTCTTCTATTCAAAATCAAGAAATAGATATGAGTACTCTAACAACTGGGGTTTATGTTTTAAAGTTTAGTGACGGAAAAACGAGTAAAACTGCAAAAATTATTAAACAATAAGTAGCAAAATAAAATAAATCATGCCTCACCATCGTGAGGCATTTTTGTTTCAAAAACTTTTAAACTTCTAAACAAAAACGTAACTTTACATTTTAGTTGTGGTTGTTATTTAACAAAACCCATTTAAAAGAAAATTTAAGAGGCATGGCGGTAATTAATAATCCAAAATGAACAAAGTTTCTATACGTTTTTTTGATGATCGTGAGGTTCGAGCCATTTGGGACGAAGACAACAGTAAATGGAGGTTTTCGGTCCTAGATATTGTTG
>NZ_JBMOGV010000012.1:0-34491 GCF_049318185.1 Flavobacterium sp.
AATACGTAGAAGTTCCAATATATTTACTAATATTTGTAATAGCTGTTGTGGCTGCTGTACCTGGTAATGCTGGATTAGTTAATACTAATGTTGCTGGAGCAGCTGGAGCCACAGCTGTTAAAGTTAACAGTCTTGCAGTTGAAGTAGTTGTTGGATTTGAAAGACCACTATTACTTGTAGTAGAAACACCAACACCATTTCTAGATATAACTCCTATTCTTGATACATAAGTTTTAACACCAGCTGTTGTTGTAAAGAAATCATCATCTAAAGTAGCTGTAGTAACACCTAAGAAATTAACTGTAATTACATTTGAGGTCCCTGAAGTGATTCCTGATGTTGTAGTAGCTCCTGAAAGAAGATTAACACCTGTAGGCAATTCCCACACATAAGAAGTTGCAGTTGTAGAAGGTGTAGCAGTTAAAGTTAACACAGTAGCTGTACCCATATAAGGAGCAAAAGATGTAATAGCAGTTGAAGACGAACCTATTGTCATTTTAATTGCCGCTGGCGCTGTTGGTAAAACTTTAGTAAGTGCTATAGTTTTTGCTGCAGTTCTACAACCATTAGCATTTTGTGCTTGAACGGTAATACTTCCAACTGCTCCTGTTCCAGAAGCAACATTAAGGAAATTAACTGTTAAAACATTTGCTTCTTGACTAACAATATTAACTCCAGTAGGTACTGTCCAATAGTATGTTAAACCAGTCCCAACAAATTCTGGAACTCTATAAGATACTGTATTCGTAGTTCCTACAAACTGACCTACTGCTAAAGTTGCAGCAACATATGTTCCAGGATTAGTTCCAGGAGTATTACTAGTAATTGCCCCTAAAACCTCAGTTGGCAATGCTAATACATTAACTGTAATATTTGCTCTTGGGCTTTCGATCCCATTTGATAACATTTGAGAAACTTGATATCTTTTTGAAGGAGATCCAACTGTAGTTGTAACAGGTGTTGGCGCTGTAGCAGAAGCCGTCCCATAAGTAGTTACTCCAGTAGTTGCATTAGTAGTCCCTGTGTACCATTTTAAAGCACCACCATAACCAGTTGCCGTTAATGGTGTAGCTACTGCACCTCTACAATAATTAACAACCGCTGTTGTGGTAGGTGCTACTGAAGTAGGTGTTGGTTTTGTAAAGTAGATATTATCAAGATAAACAACACTTCCTGATGGCGTACCAACAAACTTAAATTGTTGAACTGCAGTTTTAGCAAGTGTGTTATAAGATGACATAGGAATATCAATAGAATTCCATTGATTTGGCAATAGAGAAACTGAAACAGCTTGCTCTACAGGTGGAACTCCAGTTGGAGCTGAGTCGATTAAAAAGAACTCAAATGTTGTACAATTTGGTGTCCAAATATCAACATGCAACGTAGTCATTGATGAAACATCAATATTACTTGCTAATTGAACTCCTTGATACGTTAAATTATCAACTTTTAACGTACTGTTACCTGGTGTTCCTACTTGAACTACAGCAGGCGCTATATACCCTGCAGGTTGTCCCCAATATGGGTAAGAAGCACCACCTTCATTAGTATAGGCATTACTAAAAATAGATAAAACTCTATCCGCAGGAACTGTAGGCGTTGCCGCAGCAGTTGCTGGTGGAGGGAATGATACAACAAAAGAAGCTGCGATAGTTCCAGGACCAAAACCGCCAGCAGCTGTTTGATTAGCTGTGATTATGGATGTTCCACCCCCTACTATAGTAACGGTAGACCCGCTTATAGTAGCTACAGCAGGATTACTACTTGTATATGTAAATGCTCCTGAACTATTGCTTGTTGGAGCAGATAAAGTAAATGCCGAATCACCAACTAGTTTACTTGGAACTGTAAAGTTTGTTATCGTTGGAGATGGCTGAGATGATTCTGGTCTATAAAAATAAAAGTTATCAACATATACAGTAGATCCACCTAATTGTGGGTCTAATAAAATCTGTGTAATTTTAGACTTATTAACTGATGTCCCAAATTGGGTCATTGGAATATCTACACTTCTCCAAGTGCCCGTTACAACTGGATCTTGAACAATGGTAAGTCCTTCTGTTGTAGGACCAGTAGTATTTACAATTTTAGCTATCATAACTTTATTATCAGGTGTCCAATAATCGATATGCATAGTGGTCATTTGAGTTAAATCGATACCATTATCATAATTGGTAACCATACCTAAGAATTCACCTCCAAATTTCCATGTAGCATTTCCGTCAATAGTTTCAACCGAAAAAGGTGATAATGCCAATTGAGACCATGATGTAGGAAGTTCATTTAAAGTTACATTAGCATAGGCGCCACTAAATAAAGATACAACATCCCATGCATTTCTTGCAGGAGGTGTTGGGGCAGCTGTTGTTGGAGCTTGTGCTATTGGAGCAGTAACTTCAAAACTTGCAGTTATTGACCCAGAAGTATAATTTCCAGAAGCAGCTTGATTCGCGGTGATTGTAGTTGTACCAATACCAACGATATGAATAGAATTACCATTTACTATAGTTGCCACAGCTGTATTACTACTTAAGTAAGTAAAAGTTCCTGGGCTAGTACTTGTTGGAGGAGTAATGGCAAAATCAGCATCTCCCGTTGCTTTTGAAGGAATAGAAAAACCACTTAAAGCAGGCGGAACAGTAATAGTTTGATATGCAAAATAAATATTATCAACATATGCAGAACCATTTCCTGAAAGAATATATTGTGCAATGTGAGCTGTTGTTGTTAAACCAGTAAAACTAGACAATAACAAATTGAAACTATTCCATCCTATTTCTGTAGTTAAAGTAATTTCATGCTCTGTATCATCACCACCATAAACTCCATTAGCACCAAAATCAACTAATTTAACTTTAAAAGTTGTAGTTGTTGCCGTATATACATCAATATGAAATAAATTCATTCCACTAGCATCAACTGGACTTGATGTGGTTTCAATACCCACAAACCCAAGGCTTGAATAACTAAGTGTATTATTTCCTGATAAAACAATGTTTTCAAGTGATGCAGATGACCAAACAGTTCTAAATGAATCCACTGTTGTTTGTTCAATTGATGGATATGCATCAGTAAATATTGGTATTACATTTGCGGCAGAAGCTGTTGGAGCAGGAGCAGGTCCTGGAGTTACAACAAATATAGCCGAGATACTTCCAGCGATATAAGATCCTGCAGCTGCTTGATTAGCTGTGATAGTAGTTTGGCCTACTCCAGTAATAGTTATAGTATTTCCAGATATTGTAGCTACGTTAGGATTGCTACTAGTATAAGTAAAATCACCTGAACTATTACTATTAGGTGGAGTGATAGTAAATGGTGCTGAACCATTCGCTTTTGTTGCAATTGAAAAATTGCTTAAAGTTGGTAAATTAGCTGATTTCCAGAAATAAATGTTGTCTAAATAGACAGTGCCATTTCCTACAATCTTAAATTCTACAAGATTAGATTTTGTTAAATTAGGATAAGAAGATAAATTAATATCATAACTATTCCAACCACTTAAAGTTGGGGTAACTGTATATTTTTCTTCAGGATTAGATCCATCAAGTATAAACATATCAAAAGAAGAACAATCTGCCGTCCAAATATCAAAATGTAAAGATTCCATTGACGAACCATTAATAGGTGTTCCAAAAGTAATTCCTTGATAATTTAAATTTGAATATTTTAATGTAGGATTTCCTGCAATAGAAACTTGTGAATATTGAGTAGCTTGTCCCCAGTTTGGAAAAAAGTTAGTTCCTGCAACATCCGTATATGCACCACTAAATATAGAAATTACATCAGCTGCGTTTCGTGAAGGTGTACTAGCAGCTGCAGCTGGTGATAGGACAACAGGAGGAGCTACATTAGTACCCCCAGCCAAATCATCAATAAGATATGTTCCTGTACCAGAGTTATTCCAACCATTTGAAGCTGCCCCAGAATCGGTGAAAATTACTACTTTGGAGTAGTTACCTAGACCGGCTCCAAAATCTATAGTTATATTTTGCCAGTCTGTTCCTGTTGAGTTAAAAAACCCTTCAGCAACAGCAGCACCCCCAACTCCACCTTCAAACTTCAATAAGTGTTGTCCACTTGAACCTGCACTTGCTTTAAATCTGAAAGTAATAGTATTGTTAGCATTGTCAGAAAGATTTAAATTCTGAGAAAGAGTTAATTGGGAATTATCCCAAGTCCCACCTTCGCCTGCTGGGCCTAAAATTTGAAGAACATCATTGCCTCCATCAGAAACAATTGATGCAGTTACACCATCAACTCCTGTAAATAAATCTGATGAATCAGAAAAGTCTAAAGGAAAGGTTTGCGAATACCCTAATGAAATAGTCATCAGGAAAAATAGTAATAGTAATTTTTTCATTGAGTTATATTTTAAGATTTGAATTGTAAACATAAAGAATAAGAAAGCACAATCGAAAACGTTTGCGTATACAAAAACTATACAATTAATAAATTTTTTAAAAATCCCATAAAACCTTTTAAATGTTAGGATTAAGGCGCAAACAATTAGCATTGCTTTTTTTAAATGTTTAGTTGATGTATGGGTAAATATTTAATAAATAGGTTTAAAAATAAGAATTTAATAAAAATCAAAAGTGTATTTTTAACTATATTTAATTATTAATACTGTATTTATTATCTAAATTATTTTTTATTTTGATGATATTAGAGAAACTTTAATGTATTATCTAAATATTTATATAAATCATTTATATAAAAAAACCAACATAAATGTTGGTTTAATTAATTTTAAAAATAATTGTGTTTTATTTCTACACTAAATAGTGCTTATTGGTATACTCTAACATAATCAACTTCCATAGCACTTTGTGTAAAGCTAGGGTCAATAGCTGGCTGCATAGCAACATTTAATAGAATATATTGTGGTGTATCAAATGGCCATGTAGAGGCATCTTTAATTGATGGGTTGTAAGTATAATGTACAATACCGTCTACACTGAACACCATTTTTTGAGAAGTCCACTCAAGGGTGTAAATATGAAAGTCGCTTGAAGCGGTGGCAATTGTTTGACCACCATGATTAACAGTACTACCATAGCTTGATGGTGTATGCATCGCACTTTGAACATAATTTTGATTGACACCCCAATGCTCCATAATATCTATTTCGCCACAGGCTGGCCAATTCGTCGTTCCATATGTGCTTGTCCAATAGGCCCCTGGTTCAATGATATTTTTACCTAACGTCCATATAGCTGGCCATGTTCCTGCACCTGTAGCTAACTTTGCTCGCACTTCTACTCGTCCATAGGTAAAAGCAAATTTTGAATTCAATCTAGCAGAAGTATATTGTTTTGTTTGCCCTTGATCGGTAAAAGTTTCTTTTTTTGCAACAATTTTTAAAGTGCCACTACTTACATTTGAATTAACCTGACGATTGGTATAATGCTGTGCCTCACCATTATACCAGCCACCTCCATTTGGAAGTTGCGTTTGATGATGCCAATTTGTAGCTGATACAGCTCCCGTACCATTAAACTCATCTGACCAAACTAAAGTGCTGAAAGAAGAGCATGAGCCATAAATATATTGGCTATTACAATACGAAACTATTTTACTAATAGTTCCGCTTTGATCAAAAGGCACATTAATCCATTGACAAGAATTAGTTCCAGTAAAAAATTCGACTGTTAAATAATGTGTACCTGCAGTCCAATTTATTTGTGAAAAATTTCCGGTTGTAGCTGTACCAGTTCCAATCAAAACAGTAATATTCCCTTGACTATTTGTTAACGGATGTTGAATTTCAGAATATACTATTGTTCCAGTTGCAGCATTTAACTTAATATTAAATCGTAACGAAATAATTTGATTGGTCACTAATTGACCACTATTATTTCTAATTGTTGATTGATAACTAAATTGTGCATTTGCAAAAAGTGATGTAATTAATAAGATCAGTGTAGCAAGTTTTTTCATGTATAGAATATATTTATTTTTTACAAATTAAACAAAGCTTTAGAACACATAGATTTATTTTTTGTATAAATAAACTATACAGATGCAAAATAAAAGGATATTTTTATTTATTATAAAAAAATAAAAAAGCCAGTGAAGATAGCCTCACTGGTTTTAATTAATTTGTTGTAAAACTTGTTAACTTATTTTAGGACAACTCAAATATATCAACTATTCGGCACCTATTTCGTTACTAGCTTCTCCGCCATCTGATTTTGGATCTGGTCCATATTTATTTTCGCCTTTATCGCCATTTGTACAAAAAAGCACTAGCATCCATATTGCAAGGGCTAAAATAATTATTACTGGAAGTATAATTCCTATACCCATTCCTGCTGAAAAACTTCCGCCTATAGTTGCAATTCCAGTAATTACTAATGATACTCCGCATGCAATCATTGCTAAATAAACAATTAACAATAGCCACCCGCTTTTACCAATATCGTGAAGTCTTCTTACGGCAACAGCTAATCCTGGTATAAATACAGCTAAACTATACAATGAATTTATACCAAATTTTAAATCTAATACTTTGTCTATCGCTGCAGTTGCTGCTGCAAATAACAAATTCACAAGAGTAAAATACCAATATTCAGATCGTCTTGCACGACCACTGAAATTAAAATAGTTTTCAAAAACAACTTTTTTGTACCAATCAAACATAAATTTTAGTTTTTAATTATTCCTACTCTTAAGGATTTTCGGTGACTCCTTTTTGGTTACTAATTTCAAATATAAAGAATTTTGATAATAATTATAAAAAGTTTAGATTATTATTATCTCCAAATAGACTCTTTTAATATATAATAAAAAGAATGTTGTTTTATAAAATAAATTAATCTAAAAACATGATATATAACTAGAAAAATTGCCAATCCATAAGCAAGTTTTTTGCTATAGATATATTCTTTAAAATAGTCTTTCTTCGTAATTAGTTCTGCGCTCAGTAATGCAATAACGCAAAAGCTAAATACAACAACTATTGGTCCCAAAACATGGTATGAATAACTTCCAAAAAAATCACCTTGATAAAAACAAACAATAGATTTAGTAATACCGCAAGATGGACAAGGAAATCCCGTTAGCATTTTAATTGGACACAATGATTGACTCTTTTTTAAATGGTCACCCTCATTTGTCAGCATCAAAAAAAACGGTATCATCAGTGTTAAAATTGCACCGATAATGCCGTATATTTTATATTTTGTTCGTTTTTCTATTTGTATAGTCTGTTAATATCGCCTTGAACAATCATTGCAGCAGCAATTGGAAAAACAAAACCTAAAACAATAAGCAACGTGGATTGATCTTTTTGCAATTCACCTGTAATTTGATATACTTTAGGTAATCCATCTTTAGCTACTATGTAATAGAAATATACATGGACAGGTAAGCAACAGCCCGAAAAAACGGCTAACGGAGTTGAGATTATTTCTCTTTCAACAACAGTATTTAGCACTTCAGCGATTTTAATATTCCAATAAATTAAGTATAAGCCACAGGTTAAAAAACTAAATATTAAAACTAATATTGGATCTACTTTGAATTCTGGAATATTAATAGGTTTGTTTTCATGTTCATTAGAGTTATTAATTACTTCCATATTTTTAGATTTTAGTTGTTTATTATTTATGGCTAAAATATAAAAATTTATAAGAAAGCACTATCAATTGGTTCACTATTGATATTTTCACCCATATAGCTTTATAATTTTATCAACTGTTACTTGTGCTAATTTTTCATGACTCTCAAAAGTCCAGCCTGCAATATGTGGAGTAAGTAAAACATTTTCTGCTTGCAATAAGTAGTCAAATGCTTTTGGTTTTTCTGTAGCAATGAAAAGATTTTCAAAAGATAATTTCTCATACTCTAATACATCTAATCCTGCCCCTAAAATTTTTCCTGATTGCAAGGCAGCAACTAAATCATCCGTAACGACATTTTTGCCTCGAGATGTATTAATGAACCAAAACGGCTTGTTGAAAGCATTAATAAAATCATAATTCACTAATTTATCTGTTTCTGGTGTCCAAGGTATATGCAAACTCAACACATCTGCATTTGCCTGTAATTCTTTTAAGGAAACTTGTGTTGCGTTTTCATCGCCCACATTAGGAAGAATATCATAACACAAAACTTCTACATCAAAACCTTTGAGCTTTTTGGCAAATGATTTTCCCATGTTACCATATCCTACTATCCCTACTGTTTTCCCTTCTAATTCAAAACCACGATTTCCTTCACGGATCCATTTCCCTTCGCGCACCAATTTGTCTGCTCTATTTAATTTATTCATTAACGATAATAGAATTCCTATGGCATGTTCCCCAACGGCGTTTCTATTACCTTCTGGCGCTGCAATCAAATGAATATTTTTTGAATTGGCATACTCACAATCAATACTTTCTAATCCGGCTCCAACACGAGCAATAAATTTCAAATTTGATGCTTTATCTAAAAAGGTTTTGTCAATTGCAAATCGACTACGAATAACGATGCCTTGGTAGTTTTGAATTTTAGTTTCAATAAGTTCCTTTGAAGAAGTATAATCAGCTTCATTTTGAAAACCTGCTTGTTCCAATTGTTCCCATAACAAGTTATGATTACTATCTATATGAAGTATTTTAACCGTTTCCATTTAAGACTTGTTATATGCTTGAAAAAGTAAATATACTGTTTTTAATGGATTTTCAATTTGGTAAATAAATTACTTGAATTAATTTGTCTATATTAGCTTAATAATCATAAAAACTTACTTATGAAAAACATCAAAACAGCATTAACTTTGATAAGCTACGCTTTATTATTATCTGCTTGTAATCAAAAAGAACTTACATCTGGCATCAATAAAAAAAATATGGACACACTAGTAAGTCCAGGCGACAATTTTGCCAATTATGTAAATGGAACTTGGTATAAAAACACCAAAATTCCCGCAGATAAAGCATCCTACGGTGCTTTTGATTTACTATACGACCAATCTCAAAAAGATGTAAAGTCAATTATTGAAGACGCTGCAAAAGGTGATAATGCCGATGGTAGCGACAAACAGAAAATAGGTGATTACTTCGCTGCTTTCATGAATAGAAAAGACCGTGATGCCAAAGGAATAAAACCTATTCAGCCTGATTTAAAAGCTATAGATTTGATTGCCAATTATACTGATTTGGCCAATTATTTTGGGGTTTCGAACAGAACAGGGGTTACGGTACCTATTAATATATTTGTTAGTCAGGATTCTAAAAATCCAAATGAATATGTGTTAACAACCTGGCAGTCGGGAATTAGCCTTCCCGAGAGAGAATATTATACTTCAACCGACGCAAAGATGACAGATATTCGTAAAAAATATGTAGCACATATTGAAAAAATGCTGCAATTATGTAATATCGAAAATCCAACAGAAAACGCTGCTAAAGTAATGGCACTTGAAACTACCATAGCTTCAAGTCATATGAAAAAAGAAGACACCCGTGATGTTGTAAAACTTTACAATAAATATAATACAGCTGATTTAAAAACTTTGATGCCCGATTTTGATTGGAAAGCTATGCTCAAAACTGCTGGTATGGACAAGGAAAAAACAATTATAATATCACAAGTTGAAAACACAAAAAGCTTAAACAATATCATTAAAAACACCCCACTTGATACTTGGAAAATCTATCTAAAATGGGGGCTAATCAACAGAAATGCTAATAGACTGAACACAGCATTGGATAAACAAGATTTTGAGTTTTATAGTAAAATATTATATGGTGTTGAAAAACCTGAAGAAGACTGGAAACGAGCTGTAAATGCAGTGAACGGTGCGTTAGGCGAAATGGTAGGGAAAGTATATGTTGAGAAACACTTCTCTCCTGAAGCTAAAGAACGCATGGTCACTTTGGTTAAAAACCTTTTAAAAGCATATACTGAAAGCATTAAAAGATTAGAATGGATGAGTGCTGACACCAAAAAACAAGCGTTGGCCAAGGTTGATAAATTCATGATTAAAATTGGGTATCCTGACACATGGAGAGACTACTCTGCGCTGAAAGTTTCAAAAAATGATCTTTATGGAAATGCAGTTAGAGCCAATGAATTCGAATATAAAAGAGAGCTTGACAAACTAGGCAAACCTGTAGATAGAACAGAATGGGGCATGACTCCGCAAACGGTGAATGCTTACTACAATCCTTCGCTTAACGAAATTGTATTTCCTGCAGCTATTTTGCAACCGCCTTTCTTTGATTTAAATGCAGATGATGCCGTAAATTATGGTGGTATTGGAGCCGTGATTGGCCATGAAATTGGCCACGGATTTGATGACCAAGGAGCCACTTTTGATGGTGATGGTGTAATGAAAAACTGGTGGACACCAAACGATTTAACAGCTTTTAAAGCCAAAACAAATGCACTGGTTGCTCAATACAATGGATTCAAAGCATTCCCTGATTTGAATGTGAATGGCGATTTTACTTTGGGAGAAAATATTGGTGACCTTGGCGGATTAAGTATTGCTATAAAAGCTTACAAAGCAAGTTTAAATGGCAAAGAAGCACCTGTTATGGATGGTTTCACTGGTATGCAGCGAGTTTTCTTGGGCTGGGGACAAGTTTGGGGTGAAAAAGCACGAGAAGAAGCTATTCGTAGCCAAATTGCAGGCGACCCACATTCACCCGCTAAGTTCCGAATTAATGGGGTTGTTAGAAACATACCCGAATTTTATGAAGCATTCAAAATAAAATCAACGGATTCATTATATCTTGCTCCAGAAAAGCGAGTGAAAATTTGGTGATATTTTAAACCATAATATAAAAACCCAGCAGTGAAAATGTCCCAAAAAGTTTGACGCTATTTGGGGCATTTTTTATGGAAAGAAAAGTTAAGTATGATTGTGCATTTAAATAAGATGACTTCAAATTAAATCTAACAAAAAAATTAATTTTCCAATAACAGAGAAGCTAAAGTGTTATCCCTGTTATAGATGTCTTTATAAAAATTAATATTCCCTTCTTCGTCTACCCAAGAAGTGAAATACCCTATGTGTACGGGAATTTTATTTTTAAGTGTAATCCATTTTTCTTTACCTCCATTCATAGCAGCATCTATTTTTTCAGGTGACCAATTTGGGTCGTTTTTTAAGATAAGCTCTGCTAGCTCTTTAGGTTTTGCAATTCTTATACAGCCATGACTAAAAGCACGTTTCTCTTCATTAAACAAAGATTTTGAAGGTGTATCATGTAAATAAATATTATTGTTATTTGGAAACAGAAACTTTATCAATCCTAAGGAGTTTTTTGGCCCAGGTTTTTGTCTGATATTTCCGTTATGCCACTCCATTTGGTGATTTATTAAATAGTTTTTATTCTTCCTTAGTGCTGGAAGAATTTCTTTTTCTTTAATACTGTTGGGCACATTCCAATAAGGACAAAAAACAATATAACTCATCATGCCACTAAAGACAACCGTTTTATTTAATGAAGTTCCAACTACTACATCAGAACTCAAAACAACTTTATCTTCTTTGAAATAAGTTAAACGGTAAGATGGAATATTTATTACTATAAATTCTTTGTCCTTTATTATATCTTTAGCAATCCATCTGCAGCGTTCCATATTTACAATGATTGTTTTTATTCTGTCGCTTATAGAAACATTCATTTCTTGAATATGTTTAGGCAGAATTATATTGTCCGAAAAGAAACCGTTTCGTTTTTTATATTTCAAAACAGCTTTTGCTAATGACTCATCATACACTTTACTTTTAGAATTGGCCCCAATATCTCCAGTTAAAAGTAAACGACTTCTTATGTCTTCAACAATACTAGAGCTATCTCCTGGTTTTAATTCTTTTAACCCTTCTGGAAATTTAATTGGTTTCCAACCTCCATTTTTTTCTATAGCTATGTATTTATGTAACACCGCTTTGAGTTTATAATACTGGCCTATCAATTGTTCGTTTTTGTTGATTAGTTTTGGATCAACTAATAAAGAGTCAAGGTAGTCAACATACGATTGTTTTTTTCTAGGCAAATACCAACCTAAATCATTTGATTTTGTTTCATCAAGTCCCTGCAAAACTTTGTTGGTATAAAAAAAATAATAATTTGTCAAAAACAATTCAACATCAATATTAGGTTTTGATGTTGTCTTTTGAAACATGGCGTCCAATTCACTTTTATAAGGAACTTTTGTTTCCAATCCATCTTCAAACAAATTATTTAGTTTATTATAAATTACATCAGCTGTTTCTTTTCTTCCTTTTTTATCATACCAAATAAAAGAATATTGGTTTTTTTTATACAAAGAAGTTGTCTGTTTTTTGTAAGTGAATAATTTAGGATACTTGGCATAAAAAGTTTCTACCAATGTGCTATCAAATGAGAGTAAGACTTTTTCATTAGAGTACTTACTATTTTCTTTATTGAGTATATTATTTTCTTTTTTAGCACAATGCCAACTGGTCAATGAAACCGCAATCACAAAGACTAAAATTAAAACCCAAAAAAATTGTCTGTTCTTCATAAAAACACCTCTAATTTTAATATAAAAATACAAAAACATGGTCCATTTCAATCAACCTCAATTTAGTATCTTTACTTCATAGATGTAATCTACAATTTTAAACTATTACAAATACATATTTGTTATGAAAAAATCATTTCTTTTTATAGTATTCACACTAATCTACTCTACTACAAATGCTCAAGAAAAAGCAGAAAAAGAAATAAATAGTATGTTAGACAACTGGCACAAAGCAGCCGCTGAAGCAAATTATTCAAATTACTTCAATTTGTTAACGGATGATTCTATCTTTATTGGAACTGATGCCACAGAAAATTGGACTAAACCAGCTTTTCAAGCCTTTGCAAAACCTTATTTTGAGAAAGGAAAAGCATGGAGTTTTACTGCTTTAGAAAGACATATTTACTTTAATAATGATAAAAAAATGGCTTGGTTTGATGAACTACTAAATACACAAATGAAAATTTGTCGAGGTTCAGGTGTTCTAATTTTAATTAATGGAAATTGGAAAATAAAACACTATGTGCTTTCCATGACTATTCCAAATGATACAACCGATGAAGTCATAAAAATTAAAGCCCCAATAGAAGATGCTTTAATTAGTACTTTAAAGGAAAACAAATAAATTACTTTAGATTTTCCAACATCTCAACAGTCATTGAGGCTAAATCAAATTTATGTTTCCAATGCCAATCCTTTCTGGCGCAACTATCATCTATAGAAGCTGGCCAGCTGTCGGCAATCTTCTGACGGAAATCTGGTTTATAAGTAATCATTAAATTTGGGATGTGTTTCTTAATTTCGGCAGCTATTTGTTTTGGCGTAAAACTCACTCCCGATAAATTATAGGAGGATCGGATTTTTATAGCTTCTTTTGGCGCTTGCATAATTTCTAGTGTGGCTCTAATAGCATCATCCATATACATCATTGGCAAGGAGGTGTCTTCAGAAAGAAAACATTCATACTTGCTGTTTTTTAATGCTTTGTGATAAATATCAACAGCATAATCCGTTGTGCCACCACCAGGTTCCGTTGACCAACTAATTAAACCTGGATACCTAATACTTCTCACATCAACACCATAAACATGATGATAATATTCACACCATCTTTCACCCGTTTGTTTACTAATACCATATACAGTCGTGGGTTCCATGATGGTGTATTGTGGTGTATTGTCTCTTGGGGTTGTTGGTCCAAAAACAGCGATAGATGAAGGCCAAAATATTTTTTTTATCTTTTTAGCTTTCGCTAAATTCAAGACATGAAAAAGCGAATTCATATTCAAATCCCATGCAAAAGCTGGATTTTTTTCTGCCGTTGCTGACAATAATGCTGCCATCAAATAAATGTCGGTGATTTGATATTGTTCAACTAAATGCTCAATTTGATTAAAGTCTAACGCGTTTACTACTTCAAAAATACCTTCGTTAACAATATCAATATTTAGTTTTCGAATATCAGAAGCAATAACGTTATCAACCCCGTAGATAGTTCTTAGTTTTTTGGTGAGCTCATTACCTATTTGTCCACAAGCACCAATAATTAAAATTTTTGTACTCATTTAGTAAAATTTACTCCGCTTCGCTACATATAATTTGAGAACGAATTGCGTGTTTGTTTAACAAAGATAAGCTTTCATGAAGGTATCTTTAGTTAAAAGTTTCCTTTCTTTTTTAACAAAATAATAGTCCGTTTGACTAGTTCTTAATATAGTTTCCTTTTACCTTTGTACTTTTATATTTATTAATTTCTTAGAGATGAAAATAACTTTTTCTTCATTACTTTTAGGGTTGCTTTTTATCACTTCCTGCCAAGAAGATCCAAAACTTCGTGCATTAGCCCAAGAAAAAGAAGTGCAAAAAAAAGAAGTGATATTCAAAAACATTAGTAATGGTTGGAACTTTTCTGTACAACCTAACAATGAAACATCACGTTCCTTGACTAATACTTGGGGAGAATGGCGTGTTTTATTAAATGAATTAGCACAAAAACCAAAAAGTAGTTTAGGTGCTTTTCAACAAAAAGCTAAAACACTTTCTAAAAGAGCCAACGATATAAATAACAATGTTCCTATTGAATTTAATATTCCCGAAATTAAAAGCAGGATTAATGCTTTGTGCACTAAGATTAATGCCATTAATCTATATATCCATTTAAATCAAATTCCTGCTGCTAAAATTGTAAAATTGGTACAAGAGGTAAATACAGAAATTAGTTCCTTACAATTTCAATTTGAAGAAATTAATCGCAAAAGTCAAATCAAAATAGAAGATGGTGAAAGCGATATGTTAAAAATGCTAGATACTATAAGAGCCATACCAAACAACTCGAATGCAAAAATCATCAAATAAACTTTGAGCCAAGATTCTTTATACAACAGTTATCTGCATTCGGCGAAAGTCAAGCAAATTGTAGAAACTCTTGAAAATCCTTTGAGTAAAATTCAATTAAAAGGACTTTTAGGATCCTCATTATCTTTTGTTTTTCAAGCCATTTTTAAAAAAAGTGAAAAACCTTTTTTGCTAATTCTAAACGAAAAGGAAGAAGCGGCCTATATTCTTAATGATTTGGAGCAAATGATTGGCGCCAATGATGTGCTGTTCTATCCTAGCTCCTATCGCAGACCTTATCAAATTGAAGAAACTGATAATGCCAACGTTTTGCTACGTTCCGAAGTATTGAATAGAATTAATTCTCGGAAAAAACCAGCGGTTATTGTTACCTATCCCGAAGCACTTTTTGAAAAAGTAGTTACTCGAAAAGAACTCGACAAAAACACGCTAAAAATTGCAGTTGGCGAAAATGTTTCTATTGATTTTATCAACGAAATTTTATTTGAATATGAATTCAAACGCGTCGATTTTATTACTGAACCTGGAGAATTTTCTGTTCGTGGCGGCATTTTAGATGTGTTTTCTTTTTCCAATGACAATCCGTATCGTATAGAATTTTTTGGTAATGAAGTGGACAGCATCAGAACCTTTGATGTGGAAACCCAACTATCAGTAGAAAAACAAAACAAGATTACTATAATTCCCAATCTAGAAAATAAATTCATCAAAGAAAATCGGGAAAGTTTCCTTGATTATATAAGTGACAAAACGGTTTTATGTATAGAGAATACAGCGTTTTTAACATCACAACTCGATAAACTTTTTACAAAAGCAATTGAAACCTTCGATAAACTATCTAAAGATGTCAAACATGCTTCTCCAGAACATTTATTTTTAAATGAAGAAGGATTTTTGCGGAAAGCATTGGATTTTTCAATCATCGAATTATCTAACAAACCGCTGTTTAAAACTACTAAAACTTTTGAATATCATATACAACCTCAACCTTCCTTCAATAAACAATTTGATTTGCTACTAAATAATTTGAGTGATAATCATTTTAATGGCTACACCAATTATCTATTCTGTTCTAATGAAGGGCAAGCCAATCGTTTTCATGATATTTTTGAAAGTTTAGACGAGGCCAATCATGAGAATGTTCGTAATCAATACCACACTATTGTTGCTTCGCTATATCAAGGTTTCATTGATGAAGAAAACCAAATTGCCTGCTATACTGACCATCAAATTTTTGAACGTTATCATAAATTCAGTATCAAAAATGGTTATACCAAAAAGCAAACACTAACACTAAAAGAACTAAATTCTTTATCTGTTGGCGATTATGTAACGCATATTGATCATGGAATTGGAAAGTTTGGAGGGTTGCAAAAAATTCAGGTAGAGGGGAAAACACAAGAAGCTATTAAACTCGTTTATGCTGATAACGACATTGTATATGTAAGCATTCATTCGCTTCATAAAATTTCCAAATACAACGGAAAAGACGGGATACCTCCGAAGATTTATAAACTCGGATCGAATGCTTGGAAAGTGTTGAAACAAAAAACAAAAGCGCGTGTAAAACATATTGCTTTTAACCTAATTCAACTCTACGCCAAACGAAGATTAGAGAAAGGTTTCCAGTTTGCGCCCGATAGTTATTTGCAAAAAGAATTAGAAAGCTCGTTCATTTACGAAGACACCCCAGACCAAATTACCGCCACACAAGACGTAAAAGCCGATATGGAAAAAGACCGTCCAATGGATCGCTTGGTTTGTGGTGATGTAGGTTTTGGAAAAACTGAAGTAGCTATTCGTGCTGCTTTCAAAGCGGTGGACAACAGTAAACAAGTGGCTATTTTGGTGCCAACTACCATTTTGGCCTACCAACATTATCGAACTTTTAGAGAAAGATTAAAAGAAATGCCTGTTCGTGTGGGTTATTTAAATCGTTTCCGAACTGCCAAACAAAAAGCACAAACTTTAGAAGAATTAGCTTCGGGAAAATTAGATATTATAATTGGTACGCATCAATTGGTTAACAAAAATGTAGTTTTTAAAGATTTAGGTTTATTGATTGTAGATGAAGAGCAAAAATTTGGGGTCAATGTAAAAGACAAATTGAAAACCATAGCAGCAAATGTTGATACGCTGACTTTAACTGCCACACCAATTCCAAGAACACTTCAGTTTTCTTTAATGGCAGCTCGAGATTTATCAGTCATCACAACACCACCACCCAATCGTTATCCTATCGAGTCGCAAGTAGTAGGTTTTAATGAGGAGCTGATTCGAGATGCAATTTCTTATGAAATACAACGAAACGGGCAAGTCTTTTTTATCAATAACCGAATTGAAAATATCAAAGAAATTGCAGGAATGATTCAGCGATTAGTTCCTGATGCACGCGTTGGGATTGGTCACGGACAAATGGAAGGTACAAAGCTAGAAGAACTAATGCTTGGTTTTATGAATGGGGATTTTGATGTTTTGGTTGCCACCACTATTATCGAAAGTGGTTTGGATGTGCCGAATGCCAACACGATTTTCATCAACAATGCTAATAATTTCGGATTGTCTGATTTACACCAAATGCGAGGAAGAGTGGGTAGAAGTAACAAGAAAGCGTTTTGTTATTTTATATGCCCTCCCTATTCTGCGATGACTGATGATGCTCGTAAACGAATTCAAGCTTTGGAACAATTCAGTGAATTGGGCAGCGGTTTCAATATTGCCATGAAAGATTTGGAAATTCGTGGTGCCGGAGATTTATTAGGAGGTGAACAAAGTGGCTTCATCAATGAAATTGGTTTTGAAACCTATCAAAAAATCATGAATGAAGCTATTGAAGAATTAAAGGAAAATGAGTTCAAGGATTTGTATGAAGATGGAAATGAAGACGAAAATAAAGAATATGTTAAAGACCTTCAGATAGATACCGACTTTGAATTGCTGTTTCCTGATGAATATATCAATAATATTTCTGAGCGTTTAAATTTGTATAATGAACTAGGAACTATTAAAGATGAAGATGGTTTGTTGGCCTATGAAATCAAACTTATAGACCGATTTGGCCCTTTACCAAAAGAAGCCAAAGCTTTATTAAATAGTATTCGCATCAAGTGGATTGCTATTCAAATGGGAATAGAGCGTATCGTAATGAAACAGGGCAAACTGATTGGCTATTTTGTTTCTGACCAGCAATCAGCTTATTATAATTCGAAGCAATTCCGACACATGTTGCAGTTTGTCCAGCAACATGGTAACATTTGTAAAATGAAGGAGAAAGAAACCAAAAGCGGCTTGCGATTAGTACTCACTTTTGAAAATGTGAAGTCAATTTCGCGAGCATTGGAGTTCATGGAATTGATGAAGAATTAAAATAAATTTAAAACTACATTTTCAAAACCTTGAAATTGGCTTCTTTTTCATTAAACTTTAATTTGAAGAAATAAGTACCCGTTGCAAATTTTGAGACATCAACACTAGTTGATAAACCATTGTTTTTTTGATTAAACAACAATTGCCCTGCAATAGTATAAACGGCAACATCAGTTATGACATCTTTGGAAGTTATGGTTATTTTCCCATTGGTTGGATTAGGATAATAACTATAATCTAAATAATTACTATTAGCTATTCCTAAAGTTCCTGTGCATGTAATAATTGCATCCCAACCATAATCTACAACTGCTTCATCTGATGTAAACTTAAAAGTAAGCGAACCATCAGTAGCGGTTGAATTAATTGGATCAGGAACGAATGTTCCTGTAAATCCGCCTGAACTTAAATCAGGAAAAAACTCATCAGGACCATCATAAACATATAAATAATCATAATTATTTTCAAGACTAAAATTTAAAAATGTTACACTTAATTTTAAACCAATGTCATATGGAGTCATAGTCCTTACCCAAGATTGCATATCTGAATAATTGTTCGTTGTTCCTCCTGTATCCGTAAATGGAACACTGTTGCAGAAATTATCTATAGAGGTAGCAAATGCTTTTTCTCTTATGGCTGGCTCAATACCATTGCATAAAGGTCTAACTTTTATGTTGTAATAAGTATTTGGTGTTAATCCTATTGCAGCATAACTGGGAGTAGTAACGGTATTCCAAACATCAGTTAATGCAGAAAATGGCGTAACGGCTACTTCCCATAAAGCTGTTGAGCCTATATCGCTCCATGTAATATCTACTGAAATGGTAGTTATATTTGAAGCTGTAATAGCAGTAACAGTATTTGGACAACTGCTAACACAATCTGAACTTAAACAAGTTTTATTATTGACATTATTACGAATATAAGCGGCAGGTTGTGGCCCAAATCCATTATTAAAACTTATTCCTACCCCTGAAATCAGATGACAATAACTCATGATGGTTCCTTTTTCATCTGAAGAAGGAATAGGGCCAATTGTGGTGCATTCTCCTGAGCTATTATCAGGATAACCTGCCTGTGTTCCACATCCATCAATTACAGTATTATTTCCATTCCAAAAACAGGCATGGGTATGGGGCGAACCTAATGAATGTCCAAATTCATGTGTTATTACTTCAACCGTCCATGAAAAAGTTGGAAATGTTGCAACGCTAATGCCATTTAAATCTGAATAGCTATAATTAATACTTGTACAAATGGTATCTAAAAAAGCAACTCCTCCTAAACCTCCGGGATCTTTACCTACTAGCATACCCACATCTCCATCAAAAACAACTGTATTTGATCTAAATGCAAATAAATAATCTCCAGAAGTAGTCCCAATGTTTTCATAAGGATCAGGATCTGTCCAAATAAAAATTGACTTTAAACCTACCGAAATTCCATCATTATAATATAAAGTTTGAACATTATTAAAAATAGAAGTCATCCAATTAGAAGTAACGGTGGTGTCTGAGTTATTTTCTTGAAACAAATTAGTATCAATTTCAAAATAAATAGCAACACATTTATCACTATTGCTATTGGATTTCTTAATTGATTTGTTAGTTATCGTGCCCTCTTTTGTGTGACATTCAAACTGATTTAATACTTTCATTTTAGCATCAGAATACACTATATAATCTTTTTGATTATTGGGCTTATCGAGTTTGCCTATAACTAAGTTTCCTAATGCTGCACTTGAAACAATTCCGTTACATTCTCCATTAAAAAAATTAAAAGAAGCAACTGAATTTGGTTTTCCATTAATAATTCCTCTATAGTAAACTCCTTTTTCGTATGAAATGTTTTTGCCCTTATCTGTATCCACATGAAAGCCTTCTAAAAAAGGATTTACTCTATATAAATGCAACGAAATAGTTTCGTTTTGATATGGAATTTCTAATGTTAAATTGTCGTATTTATTTGTAACAATTTCGTTAATTTTATCCAAATTAGCAGTTGCTAAAGTAGCGTTTTCAACTACTTTATTAATTTCATTAGTAATAGCATTTTCTGAGGTAATTAGTACAGAGATACTTTTAAAACTTGCGTTTAAACTTTGTAATTCTGCTACTTTTTCAGCTATTTTATTTTGAGCATTGATTGAAAAAAAATTCAAAAAGACTGCAATGAAAAAATATTTTTTCATAATAATTTTTTATTAAAGTTACTAAAATCGAACTCAAAACAAATCATTTTCTAAAATTATTAGATTATTTAAGCTAAAAATGAAAAAAAGCATCTTCTATATGGTCTATTTTATAATTATTTTCTTCTTTATAAATAGCGATTATGTCAAACCTAACTTCTACCTCTAAATCATTTGAAATTACATATTCATTTACCGCTTTAACTAACAGTTGTATTTTCTTTGGTTTAACAAAATCCTGTGGCAATCCAAAATCTATAGAAGAACGTGTTTTTACTTCAATAATTGATAGAATATTTTCTTTTTGAGCAATAATGTCAATCTCTGCTTTTTGAAATGTCCAATTAGTTTCCAGAATGGAATAGCTGTTTTTTTCTAAAAAATCTACAGCCAATTCTTCTCCTAATTTGCCCAGTTCATTATGTTCTGCCATGAGATTTTTGATTTTAGAATTTTTGAAGTTAGTTTTTTTTGAATGAATTAGAATAGAGAATGTGAATTTTTGTTTTTTGAATTCAGAAATCAAAAACCGTTAATCTTTAATCCTCAATCAAAATATACTTTGCTTTCTTCTGCGGTAATTTCTATTGAAACTTGCCTTCCAAAAATTAAAGCCCGATTGTCTCTTATATGCCCTGCTGGGAAATTATATATTATGGGAATATTCATGCCTTTAACCGTATCTTCAATAATTTCTAATGCATTTCTACCCCATTGGATTTCATTGTCTTTCATTTCTGTCATGGCGCCAACAATAATTCCTTTTAAACTTGACAAACATCCATTTCGCTTCAAGTTCATCATCATTCTATCCACATGATATAAATATTCGTCTAAATCTTCAATAAAAAGTATTTTACCTTCACAATCAATAGCCGATGGTGAACCTAACAAACTGAACAAAATTGATAAATTCCCACCTACCAATTCTCCTTTGGCTTTGCCAATATGATTTAAAGCATCACAATCTAATTTATATTCTAATTTATCTCCGAACAAAGCAGCACATAATGAATTCTTTGCTTCATCTGTGGCTCTTGCTATCGCAACTGGCATCGTACCATGAATAGATTCAATCCCTATTCTGTTCAAATGACTATGTAAAACCGTTACATCACTAAAACCGATAATCCATTTTGGGTTTTGTTTGAATTTCGTAAAATCGAGTTTGTCAATAATTTTTACTGTTCCATAACCGCCACGAACACACCAAATCGCTTTAATATTTGGATTGTCCATTTGCTCCTGAAAATCTTCGGCACGTTGCGCATCTGTTCCTGCTAATTGGTAATAATCTAGTCCAATAGTTTTGCCAAGTTTCACTTTTAAACCCCAGCCTTCTAGTAAATCTAAAGTAGGTTTTAAATTATCATCAATGTTTTTTCTTGCAGTAGAAACTATGGCAACCGTATCGCCTTTTTGTAAATAAGGTGGTCTAATCATCTTTTGTTGAGAATATGAAGAAATGGTAGTTAAAAAAATAAAAATAAAAAGCTTTCGCATTAATCTATAATTGACTGTTTCAAATGTAAACAAATCCGAAAATTAATTGGTCTTTTCATAGCTAAAAAGTTATTTTTGTAATCTTTCTGAACTAGTTTTAGAATCTTATAAATAATTTTATGTTAGAAAATCCAAAAAGATATACGATAACTGCCGCCTTACCTTATACAAATGGTCCAATTCACATTGGTCATTTGGCAGGTGTTTATGTGCCGTCAGATATATATGCTCGCTATTTGCGCTTACAAGGAAAAGATGTTGCCTTCATTTGCGGAAGTGATGAACACGGTGTGGCCATATCGATGAAAGCCAAAAAAGAAGGTATTACACCTCAACAAGTCATTGATAAATACGACGGCATTATTCGTAAATCATTTCTTGATTTTGGAATTTCATTTGATAATTATTCAAGAACATCTTCCAAAATTCATCACGATACGGCGCAAGAATTTTTTAGAAAATTATACGATAACGGCGATTTTATTGAAGAAGTTACCGAACAATTATATGATGCTAAAGCTGACCAGTTTTTGGCCGATCGTTTTGTTACGGGAACTTGCCCAAAATGTGAAAATCCAGAAGCTTATGGTGACCAATGTGAACGCTGTGGTTCGACCCTAAACGCTACGGATTTAATCAATCCAAAATCAACCATAACAGGTGAAATCCCAATTTTAAAATCCACTAAACACTGGTTTTTACCTTTGGATAGATACCAAGATTTTTTAACCCAATGGATATTAGTTGACCATGCCAAAGACTGGAAAGTAAATGTGCTAGGTCAAGTAAAATCATGGTTAGATGATGGTTTAAAACCTCGTGCCGTTACCCGCGATTTAGATTGGGGAATTGATGTTCCAGTAGAAGGTGCAATAGGTAAAAAATTATACGTTTGGTTTGATGCGCCAATAGGATACATTTCGGCTACCAAAGAATGGGCTGCAAAAGAAGGCAAAAATTGGGAAGATTATTGGAAGAAAGATGATACTAAACTAGTACACTTCATCGGAAAAGATAATATTGTTTTTCATTGTATCATTTTTCCAGCCATGTTGAAAGCCGAAGGCACTTATATTTTACCTGATAATGTGCCAGCAAACGAGTTTTTGAATTTAGAAGGCAATAAACTTTCAACTTCTAAAAATTGGGCAGTTTGGTTACATGAATATTTACACGATTTTCCAGAGAAACAAGATGTATTGCGTTATACGCTTACAGCAAATGCCCCTGAAACTAAAGACAATGACTTTACTTGGAAAGATTTTCAGGCGAGAAACAACAACGAATTAGCCGCTATTTTTGGTAATTTTATCAATCGTGTGGTGGTTTTAACTAACAAATATTACAATGGTGTTGTGCCTTCACCCAATGAATTTACTGATGTTGATGAACAAACTTTAGCCGAATTAAAAGCCTATCCTTCTGTGATTTCGAGTTCAATTGAACGTTACCGTTTCAGAGAAGCACAAGGCGAATTAATGAATGTAGCTCGATTGGGAAATAAATATTTAGCCGACGAAGAACCATGGAAAATGATTAAATCTGACCCTGCACGAGTGCAAACTCAAATGTATGTGGCATTGCAAATTGCTTCTGCTTTAGCCATACTATCTGAACCTTTCTTGCCTTTTACTTCCAAAAAATTAACCAATATGTTAAACATTAAAGTTAATCATTGGAATTTGGAATTTAATCATTGGAATTTAACCAAAGCGGGACATCAAATTGGCGAGGCTGAAATACTTTTTGCTCAAATTGAAGATGCTGACATACAAAAACAAATTGACAAACTAGAAGCTACTAAAAAAGCTAATGTTATGGATAACCAAGTTATAGAACCTCAAAAACCAACCGCCACCTTTGAAGATTTTTCAAAATTAGATTTGCGTTTAGGAACGATTCTTGAAGCAGAGAAAATGCCAAAAGCCAACAAACTTTTAGTATTGAAAGTAGATACTGGAATAGATGTCCGCACCATCGTTTCGGGTATTGCAGAGCATTTTTCTCCGGAAGAAGTTGTGGGCAAACGAGTTACAGTTTTAGTGAACTTGGCTCCAAGAGCATTGCGTGGAGTGGAAAGTCAAGGGATGATTTTGATGACCAATGACAAAGAAGGCAAACTGGTTTTTGTCAATCCTGATTCGGATGGAGTTTCTAATGGTACTTTGATTAGTTAAAGTAATTGTGCTATGGCTCTAAAAATAATCGCTTTTGATGCAGATGACACTTTGTTTGTCAATGAACCCTATTTTCAGGAAGTAGAAGAGAAATTTTGTGCTTTAATGAGTGATTATTTATCAAATCAGGGATTATCGCAAGAATTATTTAAAACCGAAATCGCTAATTTAGAGTTATATGGCTATGGAATTAAAGGATATATCCTTTCGATGATAGAAGCAGCTATGCGCATTTCCAACAACACTATTTCTATTGAAATTATTGGAAAAATAATTGACCATGGGAAAGAATTACTTCAAAAACCGATTGAATTATTAAATGGTGTGGAAGAAACTTTAGCTCAACTTCATGGCAAGTATAAATTAATTGTTGCAACAAAAGGCGATTTGAAAGACCAACAGCGCAAATTACACGACTCTGGGCTAGGAAATTATTTTCATCATATTGAAGTGATGGCTGATAAACAAGAGGTGAATTATGAAAAATTATTAAAGCGCTTAGAAATCAATGCCGATGAATTTTTTATGATTGGCAATTCCTTAAAATCGGATGTTTTACCTGTGTTAAATATTGGTGGACACGCGGTTCATATTCCGTTTCACACAACTTGGGAACACGAAAAAATTAGTCATAAAGTAGAACATCCCAATTTCAAAACCCTAGAGAAAATCTCTGATGTTTTAGAAATTTTACTATAAAATAAAAAGCGGCTAAGAAAAACTTAGCCGCTTTTTTATGAAGACTATTTTTATTTTCCTAACAATAGAATATCATTCGCAACCACTTCTGTGATATAGCGTTTGTTGCCGTCTTTGTCATCATAACTTCTATGAGTTAGTTTGCCTTCAATGCAAATTTCTTTGCCTTTGGTTACATATTTTTCAATAATGTCAGCAACTTTCCCCCAGGCAGTTACTCTGTGCCATTCGGTTTGTTCTACTTTGTCTCCTTTGTCATTGATATAATAATCATTAGTAGCGATAGTGATGTTTGCTACTTTTTTTCCTTCTCCAAAAGTTTTTACTTCTGGTTCGTTACCTACGTTTCCAATTAATTGTACTTTGTTTTTCATTGCATTCATGGCGTTTAAATTTAAATGTTATTTTTATTTTTTATTATCGGTTTCTCATTTCCGACGATGCAAAGTTGTGACGATTGCCAAAATTTATTCGGTAGTTATTCATTTACTTTCGGTTGTAACTATTTGTAAACGTTTGTAAACGGAAAATTTTATTTATATTTGTTTGATTTTAAAATATTTACCTATGCAAAAAGTTTGTTTAGAATGCAATGAAAAAATTGTTGGTCGCGAGGACAAAAAGTTCTGCAGCGATGGTTGTCGCAATGCGTATAATAACAAAATCAACAAAGACAGCACTAATTATATGCGCAATGTGAATAACAAATTGCGGAAAAATTATCGAATACTTACTGAGTTGAATGTAGAAGGAAAATCAAAAACGACAAAAACTAAACTACTAAGCAAAGGGTTTGATTTTGAATTTTTCACTAATATTTTGAATACCAATACGGGCAATACCTATCATTTTGTGTATGATCAAGGCTATCGTTTGTTAGAAAACGATTTTTATATGTTGGTGAAAAAAGAACAGTAACTTTAAGGTGATGAAAAACATTAGCATTTTAGGTTGCGGTTGGTTAGGATTGCCATTGGCAAAATCGTTACTAGAAAAAGGATTTTCGGTAAAAGGTTCTACTACTTCATTGGAGAAAATTTCACTTTTAGAACAAACTGGAATTCTTACTTTTAAAATTTTTTTGGATGAAAATGAAATCCATGGTGATATCGAATCATTTCTAGAAAATTCTGAAATCTTAATAATAGATATCCCTCCAAAGTTAAGAGGAAATAGGAATGAGAACTTTGTTGCCAAAATTCAAAATCTAATTCCATTTATTGAAAATGCTAAAGTAGAAAAAGTGCTGTTTGTGAGTTCTACTTCGGTGTATGCAGATGACAATTCGACTATTACTGAAGCTGCAAGACCTCATCCTGAAACTGAAGGCGGAAAACAATTACTAGAAACCGAAAAGCTTTTGCAAAATAATAAAAACTTTAAAACCACTATAGTTCGTTTTGGCGGATTGATTGGAGGTAATAGACATCCTGTTTATTTTTTGTCAGGAAAACAAAACCTAGAAAATCCAGAGGCGCCTGTTAATTTAATTCATCAAACGGATTGTATCGGTATTTTAGAAAGCATTATTGATAAAGACTGTTTTGGAGAAATTTTCAATGCCGTTGCACCATTTCATCCAAGTAGAAAAGACTACTACACTCAAAAAGCAACAGAATTCGGATTAGCTATCCCTGAATTTGATACTGCCAAATCAAGTGTTGGAAAAACCATTAATTCTATAAAAGTAGAGAGTTTGTTAAACTATACCTTTCAGCAACCCTGTTTATGAATTATAATGAGGTTATTAGTGCAGGTTTGATTTATTAAGCATTTTATTTCATTCCTTTTGTAATTCTTAAAACTAATTAAGTTATTGTTAGTGTCATTTGTGTGTTCAAAAGCATAAAAAAACCTCAAGTTAAACTTGAGGTTTTCTATTTATTACCAAATTTTAACTTGCTTATCAGGACTCAAATACATCCCGTCGCCAGGTTTTATGCTAAAAGCTTGTTGGAATGACTCTAAGTTTAACAAGGGAACATAGGCACGATATTGTGCCGGAGAATGTGGATCAGTTTTCACCTGATTTTTCAAAGCTTCATCTCTAATTTTTCCTCTCCAAATAGTTGCCCAAGAAATAAATAAACGTTGCTCTGGAGTGTATCCATCTATTAATCCTGGATTCCCATTTTCTTTTAAATACAATTGTAAACCATCGTACGCGGCATTAATACCTCCTAAATCACCAATATTTTCGCCTAAAGTGAATTTGCCATCAATATGTGTATCTGGCAAAGGTTCAATAGCTGAATATTGATCGGCCAATGCAGTTCCTAAAACCGTGAATTGTTTCAAATCATTTTCTGTCCACCAATCAACTAAATTGCCTTCGGCATTGTAACGAGAGCCTTCATCATCAAAACCATGTGATATTTCATGACCAATAACCGCTCCAATTCCGCCATAATTAATAGCTTCGTCGGCTTTATAATCATAGAATGGCGGTTGTAAAATAGCGGCCGGAAAAACAATTTCATTATAGGAAGGATTGTAATAAGCATTCACGGTTTGTGGTGACATGCCCCATTCTGTTTTATCAACAGGCTTTCCTAGTTTTTCTATATCTTTTTTCCAATTCCAAAGCGATACATTTTTTAAATTATCAAAATAACTTCCGCCTGTCTCAGGACTTTTCACTACTAATGCGGCATAGTCTTCCCATTTGTCAGGGTAACCAATTTTTATCGTTAGTTTATCTAATTTTTCAATGGCTTTCGTTTTAGTTTCAGCTGACATCCAAGCCAAGTTATTGATTCTTATTTTGTAGGCACGAATTAAATTTTGAATCATTTTAGCGGCCTTGTCTTTGGCTTCCGCTGGAAACATTTTTTCTACATACAACTTCCCTAAAGCCTCACCAACTGTTCCGTTAACAACTTGCAAAGCTTTCTCATGACGTGGTCTTTGTTTCAAAGCGCCAGTTAAAGTTTTGCCATAAAACTCAAAATTAGCGGCTTCTATATCTGTTGATAATTGACCCGCTGATCCTCTCAATAACATCCAACGCATATAAGCTTTCCAAGATTCTACTTTGTTTTCGGTGAAAACTGTTTGTAACGCTTTAATATATCGAGGTTGTGAGACAATAATAGTATCTAATTTTGAAAAACCAACTCCATTTAAATAAGTATTCCAATCAATTAATGGTAACATTTTTTGTAAATCGGCAATAGCAGTTGGGTTATATTGTTTACGGGCATCTCTTCTTTCTACTCTGTCCAATCTTGGTTGTGACATTTGAATTTCTAGAGCTAAAATTTTATCAGCATCTAGTTTAGCTTGTTGTGGTTTTTCTCCTAAGAGTTGAAGCATTTTTGCCACATGAAGCGCGTATTTTTCGCGCTTTTCTTTTGAGTCTTTATCATCAGAAACATAATAATCTCTATCTGGTAATCCTAAACTTCCTGGCCCAAGACTTACTACATTTCTATTGCTATCTTTCTCATCAGCTCCAATCCCAACACCAAAGAAACCAACGCCTCCTCCAACAGCTTCTTCTTCCATCATTAATTTTTGTAAATCTTTGATGTTTTTTACAGCATCTATTTTTGCTAAATATGGTTTTAAAGGCGTAATCCCTTGTTTGTTTCTGGCCACAGTATCCATGGCAGATTTATATATGATAATGGCTTTACCTTGATCTGTACTTGAAAGATATTTTGGGTTTTTTGCAGCATCTTTTAAAATTGCCAAAGCATCTTTGTCAGTATTTTGACGTAATTCATCAAAGCTTCCCCAACGAGTTTTGTCTGCAGGGATTTCTGTGTTTTTCAACCAAGTTCCATTTACAAATTTAAAGAAATCTTGGGTTGGACTTACCGTTTTATCCATAAAATCGATATTGATTCCAGGTGATTTTTGTTGGGAATTCATACTATAAACTATTGTAAACATAAGAATTGTCAACAAGGTTTTAGAGATTGTAATTAGCTTCATTACTATTAAATTAATTGTTAATTATTACAAATTTATTGATTATAACGATAAAACTATTTTTTTAACAAAATTATATGTCTCTATGTGCTACTAAAAGCTACTTATCATAAAAATGCTTTTGTATATTTACAAAAAAAATAATGTTTAATCTCACAAAGAAATATAAAATATTTATTGGAACTTTTATGGTGTTTTCAATCATAACAGTAACATTATTCTACAATGTTTTAAAGCCAAGTAAAACATTACCTATATATAATCCTGCTGATGTCAATCCTGAATTAGTTGACTCAACTGCTCAGTACATTGCAAAAGGACATAAAATAGCTAACTTCTCATTCATTAACCAAAACGGAAAGACTATTACACAAAAAGACTATGAAGGCAAAATATATGTTGCCGATTTTTTCTTTACTACTTGTGGCTCAATTTGTCCTATTATGACAACAAATATGGTTGATGTTCAAAAAGCTTTTTTGCATAACCCAAAAGTAATGTTGCTTTCCCATAGTGTTACACCAGACATTGATAGCGTTTCGGTTTTAAAAAAATATGCTTTAGAAAAAGGAGTTGTTGATTCAAAATGGAATTTGGTCACAGGCGATAAAAAAGAAATTTATAGTATGGCTAGGAAATCGTATTTAGCGGTAAAATTGGGCAACCCTTCTGAACTTTATGACTTGGTTCATACAGAAAATTTTGTGCTTATTGATACTCAAAAACGTATTAGAGGCTTTTATGATGGCACCAAAAAAGAAGAAATAAAAAGGCTTATTGACGATATCAATTGGCTTGTTGAGAACGGTAAAGATTAGTTATCCTAATATTTATCATCTAACTTTATTTTTTTATCAATACTTTTGTAATCTTAATTCAATCTAAATAAGTATTGATAACTACTGTAGATTTATTAAAAATTGGAGATAAAGCCACAATTACTAAAATTGATTTGGATAAAATCCCTTTAAAGCTTTTAGAAATGGGATGTTTACCGGGAAACGAATTGGAGGTTGTTCAAATTGCTCCTTTTGGTGATCCTATTTATTTGAACGTAAACAACGGTTCGCATTTAGCTATAAGAATGGAAACTGCTCATGAAATTGAAGTTGAATTGATTGTAAAATAGTCTGAAATGAGCATCCAAAATATTAATGTTGCATTAATTGGAAACCCAAATACCGGGAAAACATCTGTTTTTAATCAACTTACCGGATTGAACCAACAAGTTGGAAATTATCCCGGAATTACTGTTGAAAAAAAGATTGGTTTCTGCAAATTGCCTAATAATTTTAAAGCCAATATTCTAGATTTACCGGGAACTTATAGTTTAAATGCCAGTTCTATTGATGAAAATGTGGTGATTGAATTATTGCTTAATAGGAACGATAAATTGTATCCTGATGTGGTACTTTTGATAACTGATGTTGAAAATTTAAAACGAAATTTACTTCTCTTTACGCAAATAAAAGATTTAGAAATCCCAACAATTCTGGTCATTAACATGTCCGACAGAATGAATTACAAAGGTATTTCGCTTGATATTCCCTATCTTGAAGAACATCTAAAAACCAAAATAGCTTTAATTAGTTCTCGAAAAAGTTTGGGGATAAATGAATTAAAAAATCTTATTGTCAATTTTAAATCGATTTCTATAGAACCTTGCTTGAATGCATCCAATATCGATGTTGAGTATTTCAATAAACTTCGTACTACATTTCCAAATCAATTGCTGTATAAACTGTGGTTGGTTATTACTCAAGATGTAAATTTCTTGAATTTAGATAGAAATGAAATTCGAAGTTCGTTTACAAAATCACATTCCGATTTGAAACGTTTGCAACAAAAAGAAACCATTAAACGCTATCAATTTATCAATGATGTTTTAAAGGAAGGGCAAAAAATTGACTCCTCAATTGCTAAAGATTTTAGAAGTAAACTTGACCGCATTTTAACTCATAAAGTATGGGGTTATGTTATCTTTTTTGTGATTTTGTTTGTGATTTTTCAATCCATTTTTGAATGGTCAAAAATCCCGATGGATTTTATTGATAGTTCTTTTGCAACTTTAAGTTCCTATGCCAATGAAATGCTTCCTGCTGGAGTATTAACCAATTTAATTTCACAAGGTATCATTCCCGGAATTGGTGGAATTTTAATTTTTATACCACAAATTGCCTTTCTATTTCTATTCATTTCCATTCTCGAAGAAAGTGGTTATATGAGTAGAGTTGTTTTTTTGATGGATAAAATCATGCGGAAATTTGGACTGTCTGGAAAAAGTGTTGTGCCTTTAATTTCTGGGACGGCTTGTGCTATTCCAGCTATTATGGCAACTCGAAATATCGAAAACTGGAAAGAGCGATTAATCACTATTTTGGTAACGCCATTCACAACTTGCTCTGCTCGTTTACCGGTTTATGCTATAATTATCTCGTTAGTAATTCCAGACGAACGATTTCTGGGCGTATTAAACATGCAAGGATTGACATTGATGTTTTTGTATCTTCTTGGATTTGGTTCCGCTATTATTTCGGCATATCTATTAAATAAAATTTTAAAAATAAAAGGCAAAACCTATTTCGTGGTAGAAATGCCCAACTATAAATTACCCTTGTTTAAAAACGTTGCCATAAACGTTATTGAAAAAACAAAATCCTTTGTTTTTGGTGCAGGAAAAATAATTTTAGCCATCTCCATTATTTTATGGTTTTTAGCATCAAACGGCCCAAGCGAAGCATTTGATAATGCTGAAAAAATAGTAAGCGAAAAGCACCAACAGGCAAATAAAAAACTTCAACCAACACATTTACAAAGTGAAATCGATTCTTATAAATTGGAACAATCCTACATAGGTATTTTAGGTAAAACAATTGAACCGGTTATAAAACCTTTGGGCTACGATTGGAAAATTGGAATAGCGGTTATCAGTTCTTTTGCAGCACGTGAAGTGTTTGTTGGAACATTAGCCACAATATATAGCGTTGGCGGAAGTGATAATGAAGACACCATAAAAAATAAAATGAAAGCCGAAGTTAATCCATTAACTGGAGAAAAAATATTCAATTTTGCCTCGGGTATTTCGTTATTATTGTTTTATGCTTTTGCCATGCAATGCGCTAGTACTTTGGCCGTTACAAAGAAGGAAACCAACACATGGAAATGGCCCATAGCCCAACTAATCTTCATGAGTGGTTTGGCTTATTTTGTTGCCTTTATTACTTATCAAATTTTCAAATAATACCTTTTTTTTATTTATTTTAATTTTTTCTGAAAATTCTTTATTTATAATTTGTCTAAATAAAAATAAAGAGTATTTTTGCTGCGTAGAGTTAATCTAAATAAGAAAATGAAATATTATTATTACGCACTTTTAGCTTTGTTTTTATCCAACATAATTTCTGCTCAAGACCAATTTGATATAGAGCCAAATGATACCATAAAAAGACTTAACCCCGTTATTATTATTGCCAAACAGCAAAGTCCTGAAAGAATGCCCGAAACCAAAGACAATGTTTTATTCTCAGGGAAAAAAAATGAAGTCTTAAAACTTGAAAGTATAAATGGAAATTTAACTAATAATAATGCGCGCGAAATTTTTGCTAGAATTCCAGGTGTAACCGTTTGGGAAAATGAAGGCTCGGGTTTGCAAATCAATGTTGGTGTGAGAGGTTTGAGTCCCAATAGAAGTTGGGAATTAAATACGCGCCAAAATGGTGTTGATATGTCTGCTGATGTTTTTGGTTATCCCGAAGCATACTATAATCCGCCGTTAGAAGCTGTTGAAACTATTCAGATTGTTCGTGGTGGCGCATCACTACAGTTTGGGCCACAATTTGGTGGTATGCTCAACTATGTATTAAAACGAGAAAAAGACAAACCATTTACATTTGAAACTCAAAACACCGTTGGAAGTTATGGTTTGTTGAGTTCATTTAATGCCATTGGCGGGAAATATAAAAAATGGTCTTACTACTTGTATAATCATACACGAAATGCCAAAGGTTGGAGAGAAAATAACCGTTTTAATGCAAGAAACACACATGCTTTTATTGAATATCGCTTTTCGGATAAAACAAAAATTTCTGCCGAATACACCAATTCTGATTATGTAATGCAACAACCTGGAGGTTTAACTGATGCCCAATTTGCTGCAAACCCAAGACAATCTTTTAGAAGCCGAAACTGGTTTGGTGTGCCGTGGAATATCTTTTCAGTAAATTTTGACACCAAAGTTGCTGCCCGTTTTGATGTAAATATTAAGGCATTTGGACTTATTGGTGAACGAAATAGTGTTGGTTTTTTGGGTGCTGCAACTGTAGCAGATGCCATCAGCGCTTCAACCAATCAATATGCAAAACGTCAAGTAGATAGCGATAATTACAAAAATTTTGGTGTTGAAAACCGAAACCTTTATCGTTACAGCTTAGGTAAAATAAAAAATAATCTGGCTTTTGGAATGCGCTTGTATCAAGCCAATATAGAGCGATTTCAAAAAGGAGTTGGTACAACAGGCAGTGATTTTGACTTGAGTAGTGAAGGTAAATTTCCGATAGAATTAGAATTTCTGACCAAAAACATTGCATTTTTTGCGGAAAATCAATTTAAATTAACAGATAATTTTAGTATAACACCAGGCATTCGTTTTGAACATATCAATTCAACTGCTAATGGAAGAATTACTATTGTTGATGGAAACTTCGGCGAAAAGATTATCGTTAGAAACAAACCACTTTTAGGTTTAGGATTGGAATACAAATTGAACAAAACAAATATTTATGCCAATATTTCACAAGCATTTCGTCCCGTTTTATTCAGCGATTTAACTCCCCCAGCCATACGTGATGTAATAGACCCGAATTTAAAAGATGCAAGCGGTTTCAATGCAGATTTGGGTTATCGTGGCGTTTATAAAGGATTTTTAAACTTTGATGTGAGTGTTTTCTATTTAAGTTATAACAATCGTGTTGGCGGCATTAGTCAATTCGTAAACAACGACCAAACGCAAGGCACGTATTTGTTTAGAACCAACTTAGGTGAAACACGCAATAAAGGAATTGAAAGTTTTGTAGATTTAAATATTACTAAAATGATTGGGATTGAAAAACCGTATGGAAATTTAGATGTGTTTGCTTCGATGTCTTTTATTGATAGTAAATATGTTAATTTTAAGTCATCAACCCTAACAACAAACCCTCCTACAACTATAATTACAGAAACCAATTTGTCTGGAAACCGAGTGGAAAATGCACCTCGTTACATTCACAATTTTGGCATGTCATGGAGTAATAATGAGTTCTCGGCTACGTTACAATATAAAATGTCGGGAAAAATTTTTACCGATGCTAATAATACAAAAAATGCATCTACCAATGGACAGACAGGAATTTTAGATGGTTACGAATTATTTGATTTTTCTTCTGAATATAAATTTTTGAAAAACTTTAATTTTCGTGCGGGTATTAATAACTTGTTAGATAAAAGTTACGCTACACGTCGTTCTAGTGGTTATCCTGGACCAGGAATATTACCAGGTGAAGGCAGATCTTTTTATATTTCTGTAGGTGCCAAGTTGTAATACTATCACAAAAGGTTCTCAAAAACAATAGACACTTTGTACCTTTGTACTATGGACTTTCAAGAAATAGTAGTTTATGTAATAGTACTCGTTGCCATTGTCTTTTTGGTTCAAAAAATTATTTGGAGACCAAAATCAAAAAAGAATTGTGGCGACAATGATTGTGGCTGTCACTAACCCAGAGCTACATC
>NZ_JBMOGV010000013.1:0-30771 GCF_049318185.1 Flavobacterium sp.
ACGTTCAAAGTTGTTTATTCAGGAACTACTGCATTCTCATCAACAGATAAAACGTTAAGAATTGTATCTGGAAATCTATTTGGGTCTGCTACTGCTGCAAAAGCATTAACTTTAACAAAAGTTGCATGTCCACTAGCAAAAGCTGAAATGGCTTCACCAGTAATGGTTTCTGAAGTTTCAATTTATCCAAATCCTGCTAGAGACAATTTTAATTTAGAATTAACAACTTCAGTAGCAAGTGAAATGTCAATGACAATTTACAGCATGAACGGAGCAACTGTTAGAACTAAAAACATTCAATTATCAGAAGGTAATAATGTTATTAATGAAGATATCTCTTCGTTAGCTAATGGAATTTATTTTGTTAGATTTAATAATCCAACAAACAATGAAACAATCGTTAGAAAATTAATCAAAATCTAATATTTGATTTCATACAATAATTTTTACTTAGAAAGCTGTCAATTTTGACAGCTTTCTTTTTTTTGAATAGTATTCAGTATAGTTTTAATTTATAACTTTTCTAATATTCAAATAATCTAAATTTACAGGAGATGGTTTTCTTGGATGTACTGGTTAAGTAAAATAGGAAAGGGCTTATTAGTTTCTTATATAAAATATAAATAAAACTAAGCTATTCTTATTGTGATTATTAAAACCCTAAATCCAAAACAAAACTAAGTTTGATAGCAATATTGTCTTCAAAACGTGGTAACTGATTAGACCCATAGCGGTAAAATCCCGTTAACCCAAATCCTTTATAAATCTGGTTCAATTCTATTCCCGACTCAAAGAAACCTTGATCAAGAGTTTTATATTGAATGCCTATATGGCGTTCAGGATGTTGCAAATTCCCCCATGCCATTCGGGTAACCAAAACCAAAGAAGGTTTTACTTTCTGAAATAATTTTATTCTCTTTAAACCATGTTTAAACTGCATCATTACATAGTCACTCGAGAAAAACTCATTAAAATACATCGTTTCAAAACTGTTTTTTCCAGCAATGGTTATTCGCCGTAAAATTTTGTCATTCGTCAAATTGTTGGGAGAAGTATTATACAAATGTGTCAAAGGAATAGCTCCAAAAACATAGCCAGCCTGCATTAAAATAGACGATTTTTGTCCGTTTAAATATTTCTTTTCATATTCAATCCTGACATCTATTTTTCCAAAATCAAAATCATTATTCAAAAAGTGTGATAGGGATTTAGTTACCTCAAAAGTGAATTTTGGAAAGCGTTTTTCAAATTCAGTTTTTCCTGAAGGCGTTTGCATATAATCGCTTAACGGATTCCATTGCAATGAGACCATTGCTGTGGTCATGGTATATTCACGATATAATTTTCCGTTATAATTAAAGGCATAATCAAACAATGGGGTTATGTCACTATGGCTAATTTGCCATATACTTTCAGTTTTTGGGATGAGTTTAGTTTCTATATAACCGCGCCAAGTTTTGTAATTATAAAAAGTACTAATATTGATAGGCCTTGGGTCATAAAGCTTAAAAACTCTTTTGTCTATTGCGAAATTGGTACTGGCAATCTCCCGAACATCATTTGTATAAGAACCGCCAATCCATGTGTTTGAAAAATGGCCAATTCTCAAAGCTGTGCCTATGTTATATTTGCTAGTTTCATCTTTCAAACCATAAGCAGTGTAACCTTCTAATCTGAACTTTTTTGAAAACTGTTCATTAGTAATACCACCAATTCCCAATCGGAATCCTTCGAAATTATTATAACTCAACAAATGGCGCAAATCAAAATCAAATGGTCCAAATGGCGCATAGCCATTAATTATTTTTCGACCAAATCTTATCTTTTTTTCAATCTTTTGTTTGGTAACCACACTGTCTAAAACAAAATAAGTTCTTTCACTTCTGGAGTCCAAACTATCTAGTCTGTTTTCCTTCCAAAAGGTATCATCTCTACTATTGGCATTGGCATTAACGTCAATAGCAATGGATGATTTTTTGATTTTCAAATTAGTATTAATCTTCAAGTCAAAAGCATGCATATCAGAAGAAAGATAGGTAAAGTCAGAGGCGGATTTTTTTGTAGTATTTAGCTCATCATCTTCGGCCGCAAAGGCTATTCTTCCACCTAAAATGGAGATAGGTTCTTTACTTTTTCCTTTTAAAATTTTAAAATTCTTTCGAATTGGAAACCAAACTTTTTCATCGTTTAAATAAATGAATTCATGAATTCCTGTAATATCCAAAACACCCCTAATGCGCATTACCGTTTTTGCAATGGCATAGTTTTCTTTATCAATATACAGCAACCCTTCTAAACCTTTGTTGCTAATTTTATTTTTGAAATATATAACAATAACATCACGATTATTAACTGAAGTAGTATCTAGAATTTTAAAGCGATATTCTTTTAATGACTTACTGGAAATAGGACTTTTATAGTTGGTTTCAAAAAGTTCATAGTTGTCATCATAGATAGAAAATGATTGTAAACCAAAACCTAGAAGTTCATAAATAGGCTCTTTGAAACCCGCCATTTTGGTACCTAAAATAGTTTCTTTTAATAAAGGTTTTTCATATTGAAACAATGATACTTTCTCGGTTAAGAACAAATGTTGTTTGACAATATTTTTTTTGAATTTATAGTCAGAAGAATCTATTTTCTTGATTTTTCCTTTGGAAATAGTGTTTACAAAAACAGTATCAATTTTTCCTTTAATAGAATCGGGATTTGCGGTTATTAGTAATTTATTATAGGATTTGAACTGAAAGCTATGAAGTTTTTTTTGTGGATTGTTCTTGTCTTTTTGCTCGATTACTTTAGTAATAATGGAGTTGGCAAGATTTATATTGGAAACCGCAACTTCCCGTAATTCGTTCGTCTTCGGTGTAAGGTAAATGATAAAAAAGGGTTTTATTTCAGAAAACGAAATGGTTTTTGATTCGTAACCCACATAGGAAATAGTAAGATTTTCAGGTTGATTATTCCATGTAAAATGAAATTTGCCATCAACATCTGTAATTGTAGAGTTTCCTTTTTTGGTTTTGAGGGTAGCAAAGGGTAAAGGTTTTTCGGTTTTGGAATCTTTTACAATTCCATTCAGTTGAAATTGTGCCTGAAGCGACAACGATATAAAGAAAAACAAAAAAACAAGTTGCTTCATTTGATAATGATTATGTCACAAATCTATTGTAAAAGTAGGTATAAAAAAATCCGTCCTGATATTTCGGAACGGATTTTAGTTTATTAATAAGTGAATTAGACTTTCATAATTTCAGCTTCTTTGATTACCAAATGTTCTTCTATTTTTCTAATGAATGCATCAGTAAGTTTTTGCACATCATCTTCGGCTGTTTTACAAATATCTTCTGATGTCCCTTCTTTTTCTAATTTTTTTATTTCTGTATTGGCGTCTTTACGAGCGTTCCTAATCCCAATTTTAGCATCTTCGGCTTCCGCTTTGGCTTGTTTTACCAACTCGCGTCTTCTTTCTTCGGTCAAAGCTGGGACATTAATAATTATCATATCACCATTATTCATGGGGTTGAAACCTATATTAGCTATCATTATCGCTTTTTCAATAGGCTGCAACATGCTTTTTTCATAGGGTTGGATGGTAATCGTTCTGGCATCGGGAACATTCACATTGGAGACTTGTGAAAGTGGTGTTTGTGAACCATAATAGTCAACAAAAACACTTCCTAACATTTGTGGAGTTGCTTTCCCGGCACGAATATTTAAAAATTCTTTTTCTAAATGCGCAATAGAACCAATCATTGATTCTTCTGTACTGTCTAAAATAAAATCGATTTCTTCCATTTTTATTGAGTTTTCAGTCTCAGTCTCCGTTTTCAGTTTCACATTCACTGTGACTGTAAACTGCGACTGTCAACTAGATTTTAACTACGGTTCCTATATTTTCTCCGTTGCAAATTTTTAATAAATTTCCTTTTTTATTCATGTCAAAAACCACAATCGGCAATGCATTTTCTTGACTTAATGTGAAAGCAGTCGAGTCCATTACATTCAATCCTTTTTTGAGTACATCTTCAAAAGTTATACTTTCGAATTTTATGGCATTAGCATTTTTTTCAGGATCAGTATCATAAATTCCATCCACGCGTGTTCCTTTCAAAATAACATCGGCATGTACTTCAACACCACGAAGTACCGCAGCGGTATCAGTCGTGAAATAAGGATTTCCCGTTCCAGCCCCAAATATTACAATTCTTCCTTTCTCTAAATGACGAACTGCTCTTCTCTTGATATAAGGTTCAGCAATGGCTTCAATTTTTAAAGCCGTTTGCAATCGGGTTAACATTCCTTTGTCTTCTAGCGCGCCTTGTAACGCCATTCCATTAATAACTGTAGCAAGCATCCCCATATAATCACCTTGCACTCTGTCCATTCCATTACTAGCGCCAGCAATTCCTCTAAAAATATTTCCACCACCAATGACTATAGCAATTTCAATCCCTTTGTCATGAATTGCTTTGATTTCATCAGCATATTCGGCCAACCGTTTTGGGTCAATTCCATATTGTCTATCGCCCATCAATGCTTCACCGCTTAGTTTTAGAAGAATTCTTTTGTATTTCATCAGTAGTATTTTTATGTTGCAAATATAAACATATTATGTTTTTATGGTATTGGATAAAAAAGAATATTTGGCAACAATTATTACCTTTTAGAAGCGTTTGCTTTTGTAGCTTTGTGTCATAAATTTTAAAAAGCATGAAATCCATCCTAAAAAATAGTTTATCAAAAAGTTACACCTATAGTGAATATAGAAGACAAATCACCTCATTGTTACAAGCAGGTAAATCATCTGGAAATGAACAATCAGAAGCGTTGACACATTATTCTGAATTGAATGAAGTGCGGATGAATAGATTAGACAAAACGATGATAGTTTCAGATGAGAACGTTCAAAAATTACAAAATCTGAAACGAAATTACATTTGGTTATTGATTTCCGAAGGTTGGTGTGGCGATGCAGCACAAATTCTTCCTGTAATTACTAAAATGGCGGAACAATCAGAGAAAATAGAATTAAAAATTGTTTTCCGTGATGAAAATGAAGCATTAATGAATTTATTTTTGTCCAACGGCACAAAGTCAATTCCGAAGCTCATTATTTTAGACAAAAACACTTTGGAAGTTTTAGGCGATTTTGGACCAAGACCAAAAGGGGCAATTGAATTAATTTCTAATTATAAAGCGCTACATGGAATTGTAGATGAAACCGCTAAAACCGAATTGCAAATGTGGTACTTACATGATAAAGGAATTTCAATACAAAATGAAATTGTAGCGTTGATGAAAGGTTAGTAAGTTCTTAAAGCAATTCCTAAACTTATCAATCCAATTGAGTTTTCATTTTTTAACCTGAAGTTGTAGCTCGAACCCTCAATAAAGTAGACAAAATCCTCGTCGGTTTCAAATCCTAAACTTACTCGAGTGTAATTTCCATTAAGGTTTCCTCTTCCAAGTGCAAATCCTCTGCCGAATCCTGCTTGAGCAGTTATTCGATAACCATCTCCTATTCCTGTGCTTAATCTTAAATTTCCGTAAACAGGAATTGCAACTAATTTGTATGAAGCTTTCCAGTCAATTCCACTATGAATACTTGTTGCAATCCATTTATTGTGCTGAATTCCATATCCAAATTTAGAAGAAATTCCTTCAGGGATAAACAAACTTCTATCGATAATTTCTTGGTTAATTTCTTCATTTCTATTTCGATTTCCAACAAATGGAATTGCTATTTCAAACTGGTAAAATGGTGCTAAATTGTTTTTTCTAGTAGTTTTTGATTCTTGAGAATTACCTTCTAAAAATAGAATAAAAGTTAATAATAGTGTTATAATCTTTTTCATAAATTGTTTTTTACTTTTCAAATTCCTCTGGTGAAATCCCATTATCAACAGAGAAATCACCAATTTTTGTTCTACGCAAAGCAGACAAATATCCACCAGAATTTAAAGCCATTCCAAAATCGTATGCTAGCGAGCGTATATACGTTCCTTTGCTACAAACGACTCTGAAATCAATTTCAGGCAATGCTATTCGGATGATTTCAAATTCATGAATGGTGGTTTTTCTATAGGCAATTTCCACTTCCTCGCCAGCACGAGCGTGTTCATATAACCGAACACCATCTTTTTTAATAGCCGAAAAAATAGGAGGTTTTTGGTCAATTTCCCCAACAAATTGTTTTGTAGTTTCTTGAATTAACGCTTCAGTTATATGTTCTATTGGGAATGTTACATTTATTTCGGTTTCCAAATCATACGATGGCGTTGTTGCTCCAAAGGTAAAAGTTCCAGTATATTCTTTAGCTTGTCCTTGAATTTCGGTTATTTTTTTGGTAAATTTTCCAGTGCAAACAATAAGTAATCCTGTAGCTAAAGGGTCTAAAGTTCCGGCATGACCAATTTTGAATTTTTTTGGAAGGTCATATTTCCGTTTTAAAATATATTTCAATTTATTCACTGCTTGAAACGAAGACCAGGTTAGCGGTTTGTCAATCAGTAGAATTTGCCCTTCTAATATAGCTTCGGCAGTCATTAAATAACAGTTAATTTCATCACAAAGAAATGGATAATCAAGATAGCTACACCAGCAACAATTCTATAATAACCAAACATTTTGAAGCCGTGTTTCGATAAATAACCAATGAAGGATTTAATGGCTAGCAGGGCTACGATAAACCCAACCACATTGCCAATAATCAATAAATTAATTTGGTCATCGGAAAGTACAAATCCGTCTTTGTAGTAATCGTAACATTTTTTAACCGTTGCGCCAAGCATGGTGGGAACGGCAAGGAAAAATGAAAATTCGGCAGCAGTTGTTCTTGATAGTTTTTGTGACATTCCGCCAATGATGCTCGCACCGCTTCTAGAAACTCCTGGTACCATCGCCAAACATTGAAATAATCCAATTTTAAATGCTGTACCGTAACTTATTTTTTCTGTGGCTTGAGTTTCTTGGGAGTTACTAAACCAATCATCAACTTTCAATAAAATGACACCACCAATAACTAATGAAATAGCTACAGTAACAGGATTTTCTAATAATGCATCAATTTTTTTGCCAAAAAGCAATCCAAAAACAACAGCTGGAATAAAAGCCACCAATAATTTAAAATAGAAATCAAGTGTTTGAAAAAATCGTTTGAAATATAAAACCACCACCGAAAGTATGGCACCAAGTTGAATTACAACGGTAAATAATTTGGTAAAATCCTCTTGAGCAATTCCAAAAAAGGAAGAGGCAATAATCATGTGACCTGTCGAAGAAATGGGTAAGAATTCAGTTATTCCTTCAATAATGGCAAGTACAATCGCCTGTAAATAATCCATTGTTACGATTTAGATTTTTTAAAAATCGAATAAATTGTAATTCCAAATCCAATCAAAACAACGGTTGGTGCCAAGCGAATTCTTCTAAAACTGAAAACATCTTCATTGAATACTTTTGGATCATCACTTCCGCCACCACTCATTAGGATAAACCCAACGGCAATGACCGCAATACCAATCAATAATGTTTTGTAATTTACTTTGTCAAAAAGGAAATCTGGTTTTTGCTCGTTGTTTTTCATTTGATGCTGAATTTATTTCAGCATCTCAGCCGAAAATTATTTTTTAGTCTATTATTATCTATGTTCTTTTCTCTTTCTTCTAATACAAATCGTCTGTTCTCAAATTTAAAAAACGTTGGGTCGCAAAATAAGTACTCAACCACGTGATTGCCACACTTAAAACCAAAACACCCAAAAGTACAGCAACAATAGCGAGTTTGTCTTCTAAAATACCAAGGTTTGGAAAATTAGTTTCAATGTAAATGAGAACGCCAACCAAAACCAAAATGGCCAAACCAGCACCAATCAATCCTAGAATAACACTGGTTTTTAAAAATGGTTTTCTAATGAACGATTTAGTGGCGCCAACCATTTGCATAGTTTTGATAATAAATCGATTGGCATAAATGGATAAACGCAATGAACTATTAATTAGTAAAACCGAAACCAAAGCAAAAACAATACTTATAATCAATATCCATATACTGATATTTTTCACATTGTCATTCACCAAAGTCACTAATTGTTTATCATAAACAATGTCAGCAATCATAGGGTTTTTGCGTAAGCGAGTTTGAATTTTGGAAATTTCAACATTGTTTACATAGTCAGCTTTGAGGTGAATATCAAAGGAGTTTTGTAGCGGATTTACACCTAAAAACTGCATGAAATCTTCGCCAATTACTTTTTTATGTTGCTCAGCGGCTTTTTCTTTAGATACATATTCGAAAGATTTTGCAAACTTTGCTGTTTTTAATTCGCTAGTAAAAGCTTTTACCACAGTGTCATTGGCTTCTTTTTTCAAAAAAACGGTTATAGCAATTTCTTCTTTGAAATTATCGGATAAGCGCTTGGAATTGATGACAAAAAGTCCCAATATTCCCAACAAAAACAACACCAGAAAGATACTCAATACTACCGAAAAATAGGAGGTAATGACCCTGCGTTTTTGAAATTTATCAAATGATGATGACATAAACAATAATTTAAGCAGTAAAAATAATAAAGAAAATTGTTTTTATCCTTTATAACGTACAAAGTTTTAACTTTATTATAATAAACGTAAATTTGTTCCTTATTTTGAGTTGTCGGTTGTCGGTTGTCGGTTGTCAGTAAGTATTCTGAAGCAGATTTTTAGCCGAAATTTGCAACTGCAAGCAGAAAAAAAGCAAAATGAAATATCATCACGAAAAAGTAGAAGCCAAGTGGCAAAAATACTGGGCAGAGCATCAAACCTTCAAAGCCAGTCAACCATCAACCAACAACCAACAACCAAAATATTATGTGCTGGATATGTTTCCTTATCCATCAGGAGCAGGATTGCACGTTGGCCATCCATTAGGTTACATTGCTTCCGATATTGTAGCACGATTCAAACGCCACAAAGGGTTTAATGTATTGCATCCACAAGGTTATGACTCTTTTGGTTTGCCCGCAGAACAATATGCTATCCAAACAGGTCAACATCCTGAGAAAACAACTCGTGAAAATATTGCACGTTACCGAGAACAGTTGGATAAAATTGGTTTTTCATTCGATTGGAGTAGAGAAGTGCGCACTTCCAATGCCGATTATTACAAGCACACACAATGGATTTTTATTCAATTATTCAATTCGTGGTACAATAAAAATACTGATAAAGCAGAAGACATTTCTAACTTAACAGATTTATTTTCAAAAGAAGGAAATGCAAATGTAAATGCGGTTTGCGATGATACTATTTTACCATTTTCTGCTGCAGAATGGAATGCCTTTTCATCAGAAGAACAACAAAAAATCCTTTTACAATATAGACTAACCTATTTAGCCGAGACCGAAGTAAACTGGTGTCCTGCATTAGGAACCGTTTTAGCCAACGACGAAATTGTAAACGGCGTTTCCGAACGTGGCGGACATCCCGTAATTCGTAAAAAAATGACACAATGGTCGATGCGAATTTCTGCCTATGCCGAAAGATTATTACAAGGGTTAGAGACCATCGATTGGAGTGAGTCTATAAAAGAAAGTCAAAGAAATTGGATTGGAAAATCGGTTGGAGCATTAGTAAAGTTCTCTGTTCCCTGTTCTCCGTTGTCAGAGCAACCGACAACCGACAACCGACAACCAACAAACATTGAAGTTTTCACCACGCGCCCCGACACCATTTTCGGAGTTACGTTTATGACTTTGGCACCAGAACATGAATTGGTTTCACAAATCACAACGCCCGAACAAAAAGCTGCAGTTGATGCTTATATAGAAGCAACTGCAAAACGTTCCGAAAGAGAAAGAATGGCCGATGTTAAAACCATTTCGGGAGTGTTTACTGGTGCGTATGCCGAGCATCCATTTACTGCAGCACCCATTCCAGTTTGGATTGGCGATTACGTTTTGGCAGGATATGGAACTGGAGCTGTCATGGCAGTGCCATGTGGCGATGAACGTGATTATGCTTTCGCGAATTTCTTCAAAGGACAAAACGGAATGCCCGAAATCAAAAATATTTTTAATCAAGATATTTCAGAAGCAGCTTATGGTGAAAAAGGCGGTTTCGAATTAGTAAATTCTGATTTCCTAAACGGATTGGGTTACAAAGACGGAACTAAAAAAGTTATAGAGGAATTAGAAAAAATAAAACAAGGAAAAGGCAAAACCAATTACCGTTTGCGTGATGCTGTTTTCTCTCGTCAACGCTATTGGGGAGAACCTTTCCCGGTGTATTATGTGAACGGATTGCCACAAATGATTGACGCCAAATATTTACCAATTGTGTTACCAGAAGTAGAGAAATACTTGCCAACCGAAGACGGACAACCGCCATTGGGCAATGCTACTGATTGGGCTTGGGATGTTGAAAAGTTGTCGGTTGTTGGTTGTCAGTTGATTGATAACAAGACCATTTTTCCTTTAGAATTAAATACCATGCCAGGTTGGGCTGGAAGTTCGTGGTACTGGATGCGTTATATGGACGCACATAATGAAGCTGAGTTTGCAAGTCAAGAGGCACTGAAATACTGGGAAAATGTAGATTTATACATTGGTGGAAGCGAACACGCCACCGGTCATTTATTATACGCTCGTTTTTGGAACAAATTCCTTAAAGATAGAGGTTACGCGCCTACAGAAGAACCCTTCAAGAAGTTGATTAATCAAGGAATGATTTTGGGGATGAGTGCAATAATCCACAGATTAAAATATATACTCAGTTTTGATGGAATTCAAAATATTCCTAAAGACCAAATTGAAGTTATAAATGAAAAGGGATTTGAAATTGTAAAGAAATCTAACGTTGTATTTGTTTCGTGTGAGTTAATTGGCAAATCAAATAATGATATTAAAGAATTAATTAGAAATTCAACTGTTTTTGATTATCCTAAAGTGTTGTTTCAAAAGCACTTGAAAGAAAATGAAAATATAAACATAGAAACATTAATTGAAATAGATATAGAAGTTATAGGTTTTGATGAAATACGGATCCCAATAGATTGCTTAATAGGCACTACTGATGAAATTGATTTTTCTAAACTTCAATTTACCTTTAACAAAGATTTTTTTAATGCTGATTTTATTGATAAAAACGGTGATTCAATTCATCTTCATTTAGAAGGGCAAAAATTTGTTTCAAGCCGCGAAGTAGAAAAAATGTCCAAATCCAAATACAACGTAGTCAATCCCGATGATATTTGTAATGATTATGGTGCCGATACTTTACGTCTATATGAAATGTTTTTGGGTCCATTGGAACAAGCCAAGCCATGGAATACCGCTGGTATCACTGGAGTTTCGGGGTTTTTAAAAAAACTATGGCGTTTGTATATGGATGAAAACACTGGTTTAAACGTTTCGGAGGAAGAACCAACAGCAGAAATGTACAAATCGTTACACAAAACCATTAAAAAAGTTACAGAAGATATCGAGAATTTCTCGTTCAACACATCGGTATCGCAGTTTATGATTTGTGTGAATGAATTGGCAACCCTAAAATGCAACCATCGTAAAATTTTAGAACCCTTAGCCATAACCATTTCGCCTTATGCGCCACATATTGCAGAGGAGCTTTGGGCACAATTAGGACATTCGGGTTCTATATCAACAGTGCCATTCCCAGTTTTTGAAGAAAAGTATTTAGTAGAAAGTGAAAAAGAGTACCCGGTTTCGTTTAATGGCAAAATGCGTTTTACTATCAAGTTACCTCTGGATTTAACCGTTCCACAAATTCAGGAAATTATAATGGCCGATGAAAGAACTATAAAGCAATTGGAAGGAAGAACTCCAAACAAAGTAATTATCGTGCCAGGAAAAGTGATTAACTTGGTAGGGTAGTTTTGTTGTTAGAACAATACTTAAGGATTAGGAAAAAGGATTTTGACTTTTCCATAATCCTTTTTTTATACTTAATCAAAATTTGTCAACAAAAAGTTAAACAAATTTTGAGTCTCAATTTTTTTTAGAAATTTGTGATTAACTAATATAGAAAATATGAAAAATTCGATCTTATTTGTAATTATGATGCTAAATGTGGTTAGTTACTCTCAAGAAAAAGTCATCGACACTATTAAGAAAAAAGAAAAAAAATTCTCAATTTATTATGGTGGAAACGTTTCATTTAATGATGATTTTAATTTGAACAAAAAATTAAGGAATTCAAATCTTCCAGAGTTAAAAACCTCTATTCCCGACTTTGTATTTGGTTTAAATTATTTCTGGAAAAAATATTCTGGCGATGCTGAATTTGGTTTTTTATATTCAAAATCTGATAAGGGAGCAAATGAAACAAAACAAGCGGGATTCAACTCTCGTTTACGTGTTCATTATAATCTTGTAGATCGTGAAAAATTTGCCTTTACTACAGGATTATCAGTAGCTTATACAGGAAATGAATATGATATATTTAACAAAAACAATACTATTGATTTAAACGATTTAGAACCAAACAATAATAGTGGGCATGTTAATTTTACAAACAGTATGCTCTATTTTGGACCTTCGTCCTCTTTCTACTTTTTTAGAAAGTCCGATTGGAATGTTAAATTAAATCTAGGCTATGAATTTGCTATAACACGAGGAAGATATCATTCTGAATTTGGTAGTATTTTAAACAATAATGGTGAAGCTGGAAATAACCGTTTTGTTTTGGGTATTGTGTTCAATTAAATGACAAGCTGTCACTGATTGTTTATGGTGCGTAATTTGATACTAATGAATTAAAATTTAAAAATCAATAATTATGTTTGGATACTATATTTTAATTGGGTTAATTGCTCTAGTAAGTTGGCTAGTAAGCTCAAAACTAAAGAGCAAGTTTGAAGAATATTCGCAAATTCATTTGCAAAACGGAATGAGCGGTGCCGAAATTGCTACTCAAATGTTGCATGACAACGGCATTTATGACGTAAAAGTTATTTCCACACCAGGACAATTGACTGACCATTACAACCCAGCGGACAAAACGGTTAATTTGAGTGAATCAGTTTATAATCAACGAAATGCTTCGGCAGCGGCAGTAGCCGCTCACGAATGTGGTCATGCGGTGCAACACGCCACGGCATATGCTATGCTTCAACTCCGTTCTCAGTTAGTGCCAATTGTAAATGTTTCTTCCACACTTTCACAATATTTGATTTTTGGGGGATTGATTTTAGGCGCTGCAGCAGGTTTAGGTTTCGGATTTTATATTGCCGTTATCGGTTTGATTTTAATGGCGGTGGCAACGGCGTTCAGTTTTATCACCTTGCCAGTTGAATATGATGCTAGTAGCAGAGCTTTGGCTTGGTTAAAAAGCAAAAATATGGTGAGCCAGCAAGAATATGCAGGTGCAGAAGATGCCTTGAAATGGGCAGCACGAACCTATGTCGTGGCCGCAATTGGTGCTTTGGCATCGTTGCTTTATTGGGCTTTGCAAGTTTTTGGCAGAAGAGATTAAAAATAAAATCCCTCTTGTTTTTAATAGCAAGACGGATTTTAATTCGTTTATCAAACTTCGTACTTACAACTGTATTTGTCTTTCAATTTGTTGTTCCAACGAAATGAACGTTTCTGTTCTTGAAACACCATCAATCGGTTGGATTTTTTTATTCAACAGTTGCATTAAATGTTCGTTATCGCGACAAATAATTTTAATTAAAATTGACCAATTTCCTGTTGTATAATGACATTCCAACACTTCTGGGATTTTTTTCAACTCTCTCACCGCCTCTGCATTGCTCGATGCTTTGTCCAAATAAACGCCAATGAATGCCATGGTTTTATAACCCAAAACCTTGTTGTCAACTATCAATTTGGAACTTGCAATCACGCCAGCATCTTCTAGTTTTCGCAACCGCTGGTGAATAGCTGCTCCAGATATTCCTATTTTATTGGCAATTTGTAAAATGGGTTTTCGGGCATCTTCCATCAAATCCCGAAGGATTTCTTTATCGATACCGTCAATTTCTATTTGTAGTTGGTTTATTTTCATTTTCAGATTATTTAAAAGTAAAAGTAGTGATTTGGTTGTTATCTATAAATAAAAAACCAAAATCGGTTATGATTTTGGTTTTGATAAAGTGACATGGTTGCGTTTAATTCCCCAACAATCTATCCGGATTATAACCCACATAAGGCATTTCGGTTTCTTTGAAAATCACACCAAATTCTTCAAGTTCTTTAAGTATAGGTTCATATACTTCTTTGTGAATGGGCAATTGCACACCAGGTGTTTTTATATTTCCATTAAGTATTTGTATAGTTGCCATAGCAACAGGTAATCCCACAGTTTTCGCCATGGCTGTGTACGTTTGGTCATCCCCAATACACACCATTTTTGAATCGATTTGTTTTCTTTCACCGTTTATCTCGTAGCCAAATTTGTGATACATTACAATCATGTCTTTGTCATCGGGTTGTAAAGACCAACTATCATTTAAGATGCGTTCTAAAATTTGAGCCGGCGTAGCATTTTTTAGCCCTACAATTTTATCGGCATTGAATAAATCAAGTTCCAATAATTTGTCCCACATGATATCATCTTGTTCAATTCCCAATTGAATTCGGGTTTTGATTTCCACAGAATCCGAAGGAGAATAAGGCAAAAATGAATTGATAAAATCACGGTAACTCATGTTTTCAGAGTTTTCCATTGGATACGAGTCATCAGTCATACCCAATTGCACAAACATATTCCAAGCTTTAGAAAATCCTACTCTTCGGATAGTTCCTCTATAAAGGGTTAAGATATCATCTAAACCATAAACACTTCTGTATTTTAGCGAATCTCTATTGGCATAGCCTTCAAATCTGCCAAAACCTTCAACTTCTAAAAACTCAGTTCTACGGAATAATTTATGATAAGGAATATATTTGTATTTCCCTTCTTGGATAAACTTGGCCGCTCCACCTTGACCTGCTAAAACTACATTTCGTGGTGCCCATGTAAATTTATAATTCCATAAATTAGTATCACTTTCTGGAGCAACTAATCCGCCACAAAATGATTCAAACAAAATCATTTTACCACCTTTTGCTTTAATTTCGTCAATCACTTTTTTAGCGCTCATGTGGTCAATACCTGGATCGAGTCCAATTTCATTCATAAAAACCAAACCATTGGCTTTTACTTCATCATCCAAATCTTGCATCGCATCCGAAACATAGGAAGCCGTAACCATGTTTTTCTTAAATGTAACACAATCTTTTGCAATCTCAATGTGCATGTGTGCTGGCAACATCGAAATTACAATGTCTGCTTTTTGAATTTCTGATTGACGTTGAGAAATATTATTTATATCCAAAGCGATGGCTGTTGCGTTGGGATGCTTATTGGTTTTGCGTTGAGCTAATTCCAAAGACAAATCGCCAATAGTCAAATGAAGATTTTCCTGAACTGATTTGTTCAAAAGATATTGTATCAAAGAAGAAGCTGAACGTCCAGCACCAATGATTAAAATAGTTCTCATGCGTTTGTTTGTTGTTGGTATCAAATGTATGAATTATTCTAGACCTTCTATTTCTTCAAGTTCTTTTTTAGCTTCTGTCTTGGTCTTCACTTTCTGTTCTTCAAACTGGGTGTCTTTGGCAACTTCATCTTTGATAAAAATAGTTTTCCCAACAACAAATATGGAACACAAAACACTCAAAAATAAAAATATCTTAGGGATTTTTTTTTGCTGATTTTCTGATTTTTTTAACAGCAATAAACTAAAAATTAATGCCAATCCTATAGGTAAAAATGCCAAAGTGTCCATGGGCATAAAAGAAAACACTAACGCCAAAACCGTAAAAATACAAGTAAAAATTAAAAATAGTTTTCTCATAATTTTAGTAGTTTAAATTCCGCTGGCTGAGGTTAACACCAATTGGCCTGTTCCAACAGGAATACTAAATTTCAGCAAAGCTGGAATTTTTTTAGCATCAGCAGTAAGCCAAATTAAGTTTTTGTCTTTTCCTCTCAAAGCATCTGTTTTGGCACCAATAGAAATTTTGTAACATTCTTTTTTCCCAAGATTTCCAGCATTTACGGTTTCTTTTCCCATATATTTCAAGGTTACAGGAACTTGCTTTTCGTCAAAAACAATCATCAAGGAAATCGTTTGTCCTTCTTTGAATTTAGAAAAATCCATTGTCCTTACCTTATAAAAAAGTGAAATAACATCTTGGGTTGAACCTCCAATAGTAAAAGTTTTTTTAGTTTCTGGGCTATTTTTCTGTTTAGAGGTACTAGTTACATTATTGTTTTTGATGACATACTTTTCTTTTTTTGTCCAACCTCCTTCATCTATACTTCTTTTGTATAAACTTGGTTTTAAGGTTATCGGATTAACATAAGATTCATATATATCTCTAATTTTAAAAAAAGAATCCCATTTGCTGTAGGTTGACAATTCACAACTTAAATGAAGATACGGATTTTTTGAAGTAGAAACCGTTTCAGTACTCATAGTAACTTGTGCCAATTGCGTCATTAAACCACTCATGTTATAAGAACCAGCGAAAACAAGATTTTCACCAGATTTTATAGTTTGACTATTTATAGAAGTAAAGGAACTTAAAACTAAAAGTGATATAGGTACTAAAAATATTTTCTTCATAATTTTAAATTATAGCTACAAATATAAAATATTTAAAACGGTTCATACCGAAACTTTTGTAGAAAAAGAAATTTTAAATTTGTATATTCATACTTAAATAACGAATAAATTTGTGATTTAGTACACAAATTAAAGCAATGGAAAAAAAAAATATAAGAGTAGCTGCTTTCATGGGAATGACAGCTATAATTTTAGGAGCTTTCGGTGCTCACGCATTAAAAAAACACTTGACAATTGAAGAGTTAGGAACATTTGAAACAGGTGTAAAATATCAAATGTATCACGCCTTATTTTTGTTGTTTTTGGGGCTAAATTCTTTTTTGGAAGAAAAAGCAAAAAAAACCATCTTATTACTTGTGATTTTTGGCGTAATTTTCTTCTCAGGCTCTATTTTTTTGTTAGCTACTAAAACAATCTCAGGCCTTAATTTCAAACCTATTGGAATCGTAACTCCAATTGGCGGAACCCTATTAATAGGGGCTTGGAGTATTGTTTTTTGGAAATATTTCCAACAAAAAAAATAATATTTCCAACAAAAAAATACTTTCTATAATTAAATTTTTACCTTTGTAGTCAGACTTATGAAATAACCCAAACTAATATATATGCATAACTACGCTCAATTTACGAAATCGATTTCGTTAGAAAAATATGGTATTAAAAATGTTCGCGAAATTATACACAACCCTTCTTTTGAAAAATTATACAGTGATGAACTTGATTCAAATTTGGAAGGTTATGAAAAAGGACAACCTACTGAACTTGGTGCTGTAAATGTGATGACAGGAGTTTTTACTGGAAGGTCTCCTAAAGACAAATATATTGTTAAAGATACTATCACTGAAAACACCATTTGGTGGAATTCTGAAAAAGTAGCAAACGATAACAAGCCAATTTCTCAAAATACTTGGAATGCTCTAAAAGAAAATACAATCAATCAGCTTTCGGATAAAAAATTATATGTAGTTGATGCTTTTTGTGGGGCTAATAAAAACACCCGTTTGAAAGTGCGTTTTATAATGGAAGTAGCTTGGCAAGCGCATTTTGTGACTAATATGTTTATCCGTCCTACAGAAGCTGAATTAGAAAATTTTGGAGAACCAGATTTTATCGTAATGAATGGTTCTAAAACTTCATTCAAAAATTATGCAGCCCATGGTTTAAATTCTGAAGTATATGTAGCTTTCAATTTAACTGAAAAAATGCAATTGATTGGCGGTACATGGTATGGTGGAGAAATGAAAAAAGGAATGTTCTCAATGATGAATTACTACTTACCATTACAAGGAATTGCATCTATGCATTGTTCTGCCAATAAAGGAGCTGATGGCGATGTTGCTATTTTCTTCGGATTATCGGGAACAGGAAAGACAACCTTGTCAACAGATCCAAAACGTGAGTTAATAGGAGATGATGAGCACGGATGGGATGATGAAGGGATTTTTAACTTTGAAGGGGGATGTTATGCTAAGACAATTGATTTAAGCAAAGAAAACGAACCCGATATTTTTGCTGCCATAAAACGCAATGCGTTGTTAGAAAATGTAACCGTGAATGCTTCTGGAACCATCGATTTTAAAGATGGTTCAGTTACTCAAAACACCAGAGTTTCTTATCCAATATATCATATTCATAATATAGTTAAGCCAGTTTCAAAAGCGGCTCATGCAACTAAAGTAATCTTCTTAACCGCTGACGCTTTTGGGGTAATGCCTCCAGTTTCCAAGCTAACTCCCGAACAAACTAAATACTATTTTCTTTCGGGATTTACAGCAAAATTAGCAGGAACAGAACTTGGCGTTACACAACCTGAACCAACATTTTCTGCTTGTTTTGGGAAAGCTTTTTTATCCTTACATCCAATAAAATATGGAGAAGAATTGGTTAAGAAAATGGAACAACACCATGCAAAAGCTTACATGGTCAATACAGGTTGGAACGGAACTGGAAAGCGAATTTCAATTAAAGATACAAGAGCCATTATTGATGCAATTTTAGACGGTTCTATTGAAAAAGCAGCAACTAAATTGATTCCGGTATTTAATTTAGAAGTACCAACAACATTACACGATGTAAATTCAGCCATCTTAGATCCTAGGGATACATATGAAAATACCACAGATTGGAATTCTAAAGCTACAGATTTAGCTTCAAAATTCATCAAAAATTTTGCTCAATATATGGATAATTCAGAAGGGCAAAGTTTAGTGAAAGCAGGACCGCAATTGTAAAAATCAACAAAAAAAATTAATTAAACCGAAAAAGCCATTCAATTTGAATGGCTTTCTTTAAATGTAAATAAAAGTTTATTTTCCTTTGTTTGCATCTGCAATATATTTTTCTAGAGCCATTGTCATAGAGGGTGTTTCAGGAGTTGGCGCTAATATATCTATGCGTAAACCATGTTCTAAAGCTTCTTTTTGAGTCGTACTTCCAAAAACTGCAATACGTGTATTGTTTTGTTTGAAGTCAGGGAAGTTTTTGAATAACGATTTTATACCTGTAGGACTAAAGAAGGCTAAAACATCATAATATACATCGGCTAAATCAGACAAGTCACTCATTACTGTTTTATAAAAAGTAGCTTGTGTCCAATCCAATTTTAAACTATTTAAAGTGTGAGGAACATCAAAATTTAATTGGTCTGAAGCAGGCAATAAGAATTTTTCTTCTTTATATTTTTTGATTAAAGGGGATAAATCCACAAAGTCTTTTTGACCAACATATATTTTACGTTTTCTATAAACTACATACTTTTGTAAATAGAAAGCAATAGCTTCAGATTGGCAAAAATATTTTAAGTCTTCGGGAACCTTATAACGCATTTCTTCTGCCACTCTAAAAAAGTGGTCAACAGAATTTCGACTAGTTAAGATGATTGCCGTAAAGTTATGTAAGTCAATTTTTTGAGCCCTAATATCTTTTGCATTAACTCCTTCCACGTGAATAAATGGACGAAAATCGATTTTTACCTTATGCTTTTGTTGTAATTCAAAATAAGGTGAATTCTCTACTTTTGGCTCTGGCTGTGACACCAAAATTGTTTTCACTTTCAAATTTGACATTTTAATGCGCTAAATTTTTTGTAATCAAATAATATATAAAATAGTACGGTGCTATTTCAAGTGCGCAAAGATACAAAATAAAATAAAATACTTTACTAATTAATAAATTTTGATAAACCTTCAAGGAAATTATATAGGTAAACAAATTTGTCATTAATATCAAACCAATAATAATAAAAAACAAAACATTTGAAGGGTTGTTATTGTAAAACAGATAAATGTTTATAGGAAGTAAAAGGATACCGATAAATGTTCTATAACTTACTTTTTGCAAATTAAGTTGCTCATTGAATTCTTCAATATTAAATGTAGTAGCAATAATTTTTTCGATTAAAAATTTTGAAAGCACAAATATTCCAAAAAAAGTAAAAATTCTAATAAATAGTATCCAATCTGTTTTTGAAATATATCCAAATTGATGAAGAAATAATTGAATAAAAAGGGAAAACGATATTATTTGTACAATAAATAACAAGATTGTAAAACCGCTCTTTAAATGAGAAGTGTCTTTGTATACTTTTATATATTTATCAGAAACTAAAATCCTCAAGAAATCATTAAATCGAGTTTCAAAAGCCGCTTTAGTAATTGCAATTAAAGCAAACGAAAAGATAAACAAATAGGTTGCCCAATCTTTGTTCTCCATTATTCTTGGCTGTAAAACATTTTCTATCATAATCTTGGCAAAATTACTAATTTTTTAATTGTTAAATTATTATAAAATTATTAAGATAGTACTTTAATAAAAAGTTTATTTTTGCAACAGAATTTGACTGCATTTTATGAGCGACAGCATTGTTATTATTCCAACCTATAACGAAATTGAAAATATTGAATCTATTATTAGAGCGGTGTTTTCATTACCAAAACAGTTTCACATAGTAATTGTTGATGATAACTCGCCTGATAAAACGGCAGACAAAGTAATTGAATTACAACAACAATTTCCAAATCGATTGTTTTTGGCAAAGAGAACCAAAAAAGCTGGCATAGGTACCGCTTATGTTCATGGTTTCAAGTGGGCTTTAAATTCTAACTATGAATATATTTTTGAAATGGATGCTGATTTTTCTCATAATCCAACGGATTTAGAAAAATTATACGATGCTTGTTACAAAAATGGAGCAGATTTAGCCATTGGTTCGCGCTATGTTACTGGAGTCAATGTAGTAAATTGGCCTTTAAGTAGAGTATTGCTTTCTTATTTTGCTTCGGTGTATGTTAGAATGATTACCGGAATGAAAATCATGGATACCACCGCTGGATTTATATGTTATCAAAGAGAAGTGTTAGAAAAAATAAATTTGAACAGTATCAAATTTATAGGATATGCTTTTCAAATAGAAATGAAATATAGAGCCTTTGCTAAGAATTTTAATATTCAAGAAGTACCAGTTATTTTTACTGATAGGACCAAAGGGCAATCCAAAATGAGTGGAGCGATTATAAAAGAAGCCATTTTAGGTGTTATTTATCTCAGATTTAGAAAGTTTTTAAACAGTTTATAAAAATATAAATGAATACCGTTTTAATTAAGAATGCCAAAATTGTAAATGAAGGAAAGATATTTGAAGGCGATATTTTGATTGAAAACGAATTTATTGTTGAAATTGCCGAGAGGATTAGCCCAAAATTGGCCAGTTGTAAAATCATTGATGCCGAAGGAAGTTATTTGATTCCTGGCGCTATTGATGATCAAGTTCATTTTCGCGAACCAGGCCTTACTCATAAAGGCGATATCGCTTCTGAGAGTAGAGCAGCAGTAGCAGGTGGAATTACTTCTTTTATAGAACAGCCCAATACAGTCCCTAACGCAATTACTCAAAAAATTTTAGAGGAAAAATATAAAATTGCAGCCAAAACTTCCTATGCCAATTATTCATTTATGATGGGAGGCACTAATGATAATTTAGAAGAAATTCTTAAAACTAATCCGAAAAATGTTGCGGGTTTAAAATTATTCCTTGGCTCTTCTACAGGTGATATGTTAGTTGATAGTACAGATTCTCTAGAAAAAATATTTTCAAGCACTAAATTATTAATTGCAGTGCATAGTGAAGATGAAACTACGGTGAAAGAAAATTTAGAGAGATACAAATTGCAGTTTGGTGATGATATTCCAGTTAAATTTCATCCAGAAATTAGAAGTGTAGAAGCATGTTATAAATCAACAGTTAGGATAATAGATTTAGCTAAGAAAACAGGAGCAAGGTTGCATGTTTTTCATCTTTCTACCGCGAAAGAATTGGATTTATTTACCAATAAAATTCCGTTAGAAAAAAAACAAATTACTGCAGAAGTATGCATTCACCATCTTTGGTTTTCGGATGAAGATTATGCTACAAAAGGCAATCTTATCAAATGGAATCCAGCCGTTAAATCAGCTTCAGATAGAGAAGCTTTATGGAAAGCTTTGCTTGACGATAGAATCGATGTTATAGCTACAGACCATGCGCCGCATACCTTAGAAGAAAAAAATCAGATATATACTAAAGCGCCTTCTGGTGGACCATTAGTGCAACATGCAGTAGTAGCTATGTTTGAAGCCCATCATCAAGGAAAAATCTCGATTGAAAAAATAGTGGAGAAAATGTGTCATAATCCTGCCAAGATTTTCAAAATAGAAAAGCGCGGATTTATCAAAGAAGGGTATTATGCAGATTTGGTTATTGTAAATACTAGTTTACCGTGGAGTGTAAAAAAGGAAAATATTTTAGCCAAATGCGGGTGGTCGCCTTTTGATGGCTATAACTTTAAATCAAGAATAACTCATACTTTTGTTAACGGAGAATTAGTATATCAAAATTTTAAAGTAAAACAATCACCAGTTGGAAAACGTTTACTTTTTGACAGATAAAACCTTTGGGATGAGAAATAGTATAGTAATAATTTGTTTGATGTTTTCGTTTTTCAGTTGTAATAATACAATTGAAAAACCTAAAAACTTAATTGAAAAAGATAAAATGACAAAAATTTTATATGATTTGTCTTTGCTAGATGCTATGAAAAACCAATATATTGAGGGTGGTATTAGCAATCAAAAAGCAAATGACTATATCTATAAAAAATATAAAATTGATAGTATTCAATTGGTGCAGAGCAATAAATATTATGCTTCAGATATTGAAGAATATAAAAAAATGTTGGAAGAAGTTAAAAATATATTAGATAAAGAAAATAACAATCTTGCCAATCCAACTCCTAATTCTATTAAGCCAAGCGATGATCAACCTAGAGTAGAATAGGTTTATATAATTTCTCTTAACACAGCATCAATGCTTTGAAACTCATAGTTCAAAGCATTTTTTATTTTTTCAGTACTGTAATTATCTACACTGTGAAGCGTGGTAGCAGCATATTTAGAAAGGGTTCTTTTTTTGCCAAAAAAAGTCGTTAAGAACCAATCAATTTTCCAAGCAATTCCAGTCATCCATGGTTTTGCATAATAGTTTGCAGGTTCACAACCCATAGCATTTGCTAAGGTTTTTATAAGATATTCATAAGTACAATTTTCGGCAACCAATGAAAAACGTTCGCCATTTATGTTGCTGTTCATTACTTGAATCATTATTGTAACGACATCGGTAACGCCGACATAACCTGTTTGTCCTTTGGTATAAAATAACAGTCCATTTTTAATTTTTGTAAAAATAGCTCCACTTCCATCTTTCCAAATTGTTGACCCTAAAATTACTCCAGGATTTACAATTACAACAGCTAATCCTTCCTGAAATCCACGCCAAACTTCAAGTTCGGCACCATATTTTGAAATAGCATAATCACTATGATACATTTCAGGATTCCATTCGGAAGTTTCTGAAATAACCGTTTCATTTTGTGCCAAATCGCCCAATGTTGCAATAGAACTGACGTGACAAAGTTTATTTACTTTACAATCAATACATAAATTGACAATATTAGCAGTGCCTTCAATGTTGGTTTTTCGTAGTAAGTCTTCATCTTTTGGGTCAAATGAAATCAACCCTGCACAATGATACACATAGTCAATGTTTTTGAAAGCAATCGTCAAAGAAGGGACATCAATAATATCTGCTCCTATCCACTCAATTTTGGAAAATAAATGTTCTTTGTGATGAAGATTAAAAAGTGATTTTGTTTTTTCGATAGCATTTATATTTCTATAAATAGCACGAATAGCTTCTTCATTGTCAACCAAATGAAGCAATAAATGCGCCCCTACTAATCCCGTACCGCCAGTGACTAAAATCATATTGCGAATTTACGAATTCAAAGTCGGAATTTGATATATTTTCAAATTTTCAAATTGACTAATTAAAACTATCTTTGCCCAAATTGATTATAAAATGACACGAGCCAGTATGGCGACTGCATCGAACACCAATAACAAATAGTATTTTAGTAAAATGAAAAATTTAGTAGCAGAATTACAATGGCGTGGCTTGGTTCATGATATTATGCCAGGAACTGAAGAACAACTTTTAAAAGAAATGACCACAACCTATATTGGGTTTGACCCAACAAGTGATTCGTTGCACATTGGAAGTTTAGTGCCTATTATTCTATTAGTTCATTTAGGTAACTTTGGACACAAACCTATTGCCTTGGTTGGTGGCGCTACTGGAATGATTGGTGATCCTTCTGGAAAATCGGATGAAAGAAATTTATTGGACGAAGCTACTTTAGAAAAAAATGTAGCCGGAATTAAAGCCGTTCTATCGCGCTTTTTAGATTTTAATGCTTCGGCTGCCAATGCTCCAATTTTAGTAAATAATTACGATTGGATGAAAGATTTTTCTTTTATCAATTTTGCACGCGATGTCGGAAAACGTATCACGGTAAATTATATGATGGCAAAGGATTCGGTAAAGAAACGTTTGAGTGCCGAAGGAGAAGGAATGAGTTTTACCGAGTTTACCTATCAGTTAATTCAAGGTTACGATTTTCATCATCTATATAAAACACACCATTGTTTGTTGCAAATGGGCGGTTCAGACCAATGGGGAAATATTACCACAGGAACAGAATTAGTGCGCAGAATGAATGGTGAAGGAGCAAAAGCCTATGCCATGACTTGCCCATTAATCACTAAAGCTGATGGTTCCAAATTTGGTAAATCAGAAGGAGGAAACGTATGGTTAACCGCAGATAAAACTTCAGTGTATAAATTCTACCAGTTTTGGTTGAATACTACTGATGTTGATGCCGAGAAATACATCAAGATTTTCACTTTCTTAGATTCAGCAGCTATTGATGCTTTGATTATAGCACATCAAACAGCGCCTCATTTGCGCGTATTACAAAAACGATTGGCACAAGAAGTAACCACTTTTGTACATGGGAAGGAAGAATTAGAAAAAGCAATTTTTGCATCAGGAGCATTCTTTAGTCCGACAATGGATGATTTGAAAAAACTCGATACTACAACTTTTCTAGAAGTTTTTGAAGGCGTTCCGCAAGCAGAAGTTGCCATGGTTGATATTGAAAATGGACTGGACATGATTGCCGCACTTGCTGCTAAGACAGGTTTTTTGGCTTCTAATAGTGATGCTAGACGCGAGTTGCAACAAAACGCTATTGCACTCAATAAAGAAAAAGTGGCCATGGATTATAGTATCACTCCAAAAGATTTAATCAACAATCAGTTTTTGATGTTGCAAAAAGGAAAGAAGAATTATTATTTGATAAAGGTTATATAACCATCAAGTTACAACCACGAATATCAGAATTATCAAAACGTCCCAATATTTCGAAGGAATTATTGGGATATTTTTTGCCCAAATCTTGCGTGGCAATAAACGAACAGGAATTGATATTGGCCAAATCAATCACATTGACTCCGCCAGTTTTGCCATAATTTTCATAGGTTAAAGCATCTTCTGTATTACGGACTAAGATTTGCATCCACGAAGGACATTCAAAAATACCATTTCCAAGCGAATACGCTTGTGATAAAAGTTCGGTCATGCCATATTCTGAGTGGATACTTTTTACCCCAAAACCTTTACATAAAATGTCATGTAGTTCTTCACGTATGATTTCCTTACGTTTGCCTTTCATCCCTCCGGTTTCCATAATAATGGTGTTCTTGAGTTGGAATTTTTGTTTTTCAATTAAATCTAATAATGCGTAGGTTACTCCAATTAAAATTACATTTTGTCCAGCATTATCAATCTCAATTAGTTTGGCAATCAACTCCTCATAATTATGCAGGTAAAAGCCACTGTGCTCGTTATTGGAAAGTTCAATCAAATCCTTCACCATATAGATTAATGAAGAACCTGTTCGCTCTAAATAGGATGGGAGCAAAGCCAAAACAACATAATCTTCTATATTTCCATAAAATTCCGAAAAGGCTAAACGGTAACTTTGTTCATATAATGAAATGTCTGTCACCAAATGTTTACTCGTTATCATTCCCGTCGTGCCACTACTAGTGAAAGTCTTTTGAATAGAATTAGTTGTTGAAACAACATCATGACTTTTGAAAAACTGTATAGGCAAAAAAGGAATTTGAGTTACCATTTTTACAGCTTGTTTATCTACCTTTAAGAAATTACAAAACTCCTGATAAACCAAGTTGTTTTCATATTGAAAACGAAAGACTTTCAAAGCCATTTTTTCAAATTGCTTTTGTGATGAAATGGTAAATAGGTCTTGGTTAGAAATCATTTGTTGAGATACTGAAACAAGTTCAGGATGAATGCAAAAGTAATGAAAATAAAAAAGCCCTAACTTTCGTTAGAGCTTAATATAGGATAAAAAAAGTATTATTTAATAACTAATTTTCTCGTAACCGTTTTTCCTTCTTCAGTAATTTTAACTACATAAACTCCCGTTCTTAAAGCATTTACGCTCACGGCATTGTTATTTGTAGTAGTATTTAAAACTTGTTTTCCTAATACGTCAAACACAGTAACTGTTCTCTCAGCATTAGCAGCAGTTTCAATATATAAAGTACCGTTTGATACAGGGTTTGGATATACTTTTAAACCAGAAATGGCATTAAAAACTTCTGTAGATAGATAGGCCGCACCAGGACTCTCAAACGAAATATTATCATAGCTTACTGTGGCGCCATTATAGGCTCTAAATTGAAGCGTAAATGTATTGGCTCCAACGGGTACTACTGATGTAACAGTTTTTTGCGTCCAAGTTGAGGCTTGAGGTAAATAGCCATTGTTATTTCTTAAAGGGTCATCTGTTGAACCTGTTGATCCCGGGGGATTAATAGGAGTTGTAGGAGTTAAACTGGTTGTGTCAAAGAAAACACTCCAAATTCTTGCTGTATTTCCAGTAAGTCCGTTATCTGTTCTCTTAGCTTTGTACCAATAGCTAATAGTAACTTCTTCACCCGGAACAACACTAAATTTTTGGTCAAATCCTGTTGTAGCAGTAGCAATGTATTGAACTGATGAAGTATCATCTTGACCATCGTCACTAATAACAGTAGGTAACGCATAACCTGAGCCAGTTGCATACCAACTTTCTACTCCAGAAGCAAAAGTATGATTTTCAACTAAGTTTTGAGCAAATGAACTTATAGTCATGATGCATAAAACTAATAAAAAGTAATTTTTTTTCATTTTTTATAAATTAAATTAGAATACAAATATACTCACAAATTTTCTTTGCAGAAAAAAAAGAATGTAAAAAAATGATTAAAAAACTATTAATTTACAGGAGTACAACTACCTGACAATTAGTTTTCTGGTGGCAGTTGTATCGCCTTCGGTAATTTTAATAATATAAACACCTGTAGGAATAGATGTTATACTTAACTCACGGGAAGAAATAGTAGTTTGGAGTACTTTTTTTCCTAATACATCAAAAATCATGATGTCTTTATCTAAATTAGTTTTAGAAGTGATGTATATTTTACCATTACTTACCGGATTAGGATAAAATCCTAAAGCGTCGTTTCCTTGTTGTTTTCCGTCTTGAGCAAAGCTAGCAAGAGAAAACAAAGAAAATAGTAAAGTAATATAAAAGTAATTTTTTAACATCATTACATGAATTGTATCACAAAGATATAAAAATTTATTCATAAAATGTGACAAAATAAATTTTAATAAAGTCCTGTTGCCAAAAAACACTTTTTATATTATTAAATTGTTAAAATAATTAAATTATGGTTAACTACAATTTTACTTTGTATAATCAATTTGTATTATCTTTACTTTTACATTCACAAAAGCAATTGTGTTCGTTATGAAAAAAAAAGACATTAAGATTTTACTAGTAGATGATGAGCAAGATATCCTAGAAATAGTTGGATACAATCTTTCTCAAGAGGGTTATCAAATTGTTACTGCTACTAATGGTAAAGAAGCAATATCTAGAGCCAAAAAAGAGTTGCCACAGCTTATCATTATGGATGTAATGATGCCCGAAATGGATGGCATGGAAGCCTGTGAAGCCATTCGGAAAATGCCCGAATTGAGTAATGTTATTATAGCCTTTTTAACAGCAAGAAGTGAGGATTACTCTCAAGTAGCTGGTTTTGACGCTGGTGCTGATGACTATATCACAAAACCTATAAAACCAAAATTATTAGTTAGCAAAGTAAAAGCATTACTACGCAGACTAAAAAGTGATGAACACGCCTCCGAAACTTTAAATGTTGGTGGAATTGAAATCAACAGAGAGGAATATAAAATCATTAAAGATGGAACAGAAATTGTTCTTCCAAGAAAAGAATTTGAATTGTTTTATCTCTTAGCTTCAAAACCCGGAAAAGTTTTTAAACGGGAAGAAATTTTAGATAAAGTCTGGGGAAATGAAGTCATTGTTGGCGGGAGAACCATTGACGTCCATATTAGAAAACTTCGCGAAAAAATTGGAGATGATTTGTTTAAAACCATCAAAGGAGTTGGATATAAACTAGAAGTGTAAATGAAAATAAATTTTAAGAAAACATATGCTTTTGCTTTAATTTCAACATTATATATCACCTTTTTTTCTACTGGTTTTCTTACGATTTTATTATGGTTTTTCCATGAGTTTTCGATGCCAATTATTTCTGTTTTTACTTTTTTCATTGCAATTTTTTCCTTTTTTGTAATTCAATATAGAGTAGAGCGTTTTATCTATCGTAGAGTGAAAAAAATCTACGATGATGTTTCCCTTCTAGAGTCAACGTCATTCAGAAGTCAACCCATTACAACTGATATGGAAACTCTAACTAAGCAGGTAAAAAAGTTTGCTACAGATAAAAAACTCGAAATAGAAACTTTAAAAGTTCGTGAAGAATATAGAAGAGAGTTTCTTGGTAATGTTTCACATGAATTAAAAACACCCTTGTTTACAGTGCAAGGTTATCTTTCCACCCTACTTGATGGCGCTATGAATGATAAAAGCGTTCGAAAAAAATACCTTGAAAGAGCAGAAAAAGGAGTCGAAAGATTAATATACATTGTAGAAGATTTAGATATGATTACTAAGCTAGAAATGGGAGATGTTAATCTAGAAATAACAAAATTTAATGCCGTTGAATTGGTTCAAAGTGTTTTTGATTTATTGGAAATGAAAGCGGATAAGAAAAACATCATTTTAATGTTTGATCAAAAATATAATAAACCAATAAATGTTTTTGCAGACCAAGATAAAATCCAACAAGTTTTAACCAACTTAATCATGAATTCCATAAAATATGGAAAAGAAAATGGCACAACCGAAGTCACTATAGAAGATTTAATTAATGACAAAATCATCGTTCGTGTTCGTGATAATGGAGAAGGAATTGAGAAACATTATATTCCTCGTTTGTTTGAACGTTTTTTTAGAGTAGATAAAAGCGGGGCAAGAAGTGAAGGTGGCTCCGGTCTTGGACTTTCAATAGTAAAACACATTATCGAAGCCCATGGAGAAAAAATTTATGTAGAAAGTGAATTTAATAAAGGTTCTGAGTTTTCATTCACTTTGGAAAAGTATCAATAATTGTTTCCAATTTTCAGTTGCTTTAAATTGTTTTAATCCTTTATAAAATTCTATTTCTAATAAATTTTCAATTCGAAAATCATCTTGTTTAGCAAATGGAGCAATCCCATTTCTTTTCAGTCTTTTGGCCAAATATTCTTGTTCAAATTGCCCAGGTGTGGGAATAAAAAAAGCTTTCTTTTCTAATTTTGCCAAATCCATAATAGTGGTATATCCTGAGCGGCATAATACTATTTTGCTTTCATTATAAGCATTTTCAATTTCTTTAGAAGTCATGAAATTGTAAAAAGTAATGTTTTTTATAATTTCTTTCTTCTTATTGTTTTCCACTTTTCCTTTTATAAATAGCACTTCCCCATTATAATTTTGAAGTTCATCTATTATTTTTTCTTCCAGCAGCGTTCGCTGAGGTTCAGGACCCGAAAGAATTACCATTAATTCATATTTATAAACCAACTCTTTTTTCTCCAAACGACTTAATGAACCAAGGTATTTTAAATGCAAAGAACTGTTTCTCAAATGAGCTAATTTACCAGTTAAATTTCGACTTTCTTGAAAATCTGGAACCCAACATTCTGTAAATTTTTTTATAAAATGTTGATGTAATTTACTGGAAATCCAAGTAGTGTTTCCCGATAAAACATTGAGTTGATGTGTTATAAAAACACTCGGCACTTTTTTACTATAAACACCTAATCGATTATCAGAAATAATACCTTTCAAATCATATTTATTGACCAATTCTTTAATAATTTTTTTTTCTTCAAAAACAGCCAAAATTATTTTCGGAATGTTTTTAATCAGCTTCCATTTGAAATCTTTGCCCTCTTTTGCATATTCAATTTTATAAGAGGGAAATTCTAATGATTCTAAATGTGGAAATTCTTTTTGCAAAAGGAGCAAAGCAATTCCATCCGAGGCAATAATTGGTGTAAAGCCATTTTTTTCTAATTCTTGTATAATAGGAATACAGCGTGTGGCATGACCTAAACCCCAATTAAGAGGAGCAACTAGAATATTTTTTGTGATTGCTTTCAAGTGGTGAAGTTACAATATAACTTTGCAAAGTAAAAAAGAATTTGAATAGTTTATATTTCCTTAATTTTACAAAAAATTAAATTAGTGGGAAGTAAGAATAAATTAAAACGGTTTAAGGAAAACGAAACTTTTGAAAACG
>NZ_JBMOGV010000014.1:0-30724 GCF_049318185.1 Flavobacterium sp.
TCATGATGGCTTTAATCATCGTTGATTTTCCTTCACCATTTTTACCTACAAAAGCAACTTTATCACCACGTTCAATTACAATATTAGCGTCTTTAAAAATCAAATGATTACCATACGATTTTTCTAAATCTTTAACAATTACAGGATACTGACCTGAACGGATGGCTGGCGGAAACTTTAATTTTAATGCTGATGTATCCACCTCATCAACTTGAACCAAAACTAATTTTTCTAGCATTTTAACTCTAGATTGAACAGCATCTGTTTTAGAAAAAGTCCCTTTAAAACGGTCAATAAATGTCTGATTATCTGCAATCATTCTTTGTTGTTCGTCGTAGGCTTTTTGCTGATGAATTCTACGGTCTTTTCTCAATTCTAAATAATGCGAATATTTAGCTTTATAATCGTAAATTCTTCCCATTGTTACCTCAATAGTTCTGTTGGTAATAGTATCAACAAACGCTCTATCATGAGAAATTACTACAACGGCTTTTGCAGAATTAATTAAGAAATCTTCTAACCATTGAATACTTTCGATATCCATGTGGTTGGTGGGCTCATCCAGTAAAATCAAATCGGGTTTACGCAACAGAATTTTAGCTAATTCAATTCGCATTCTCCAACCACCTGAAAACTCTGATGTTTGACGTGCGAAATCTTCTCTTTCAAATCCTAAACCTAACAATATTTTTTCAACTTCGGCTTCATAATTTACTTCTTCAATCGCATAAAACTTCTCACTTAAGTCAGAAACACGTTCAATTAATTTCATGTATTCGTCACTTTCATAATCGGTACGAATGGTTAATTGTTCGTTGATTGTATCGATTTCAGCTTTCATTTTAAAGATTTCACCAAATGCTTTTGCTGCTTCTTCCATTACTGTGGCACCGTCTGAAGTTAATAAATGCTGAGGTAAATAGGCAATCACAGCATCTTTTGGAGCCGAAACACTTCCTGTAGATGGTTTTGCTTCACCTGCAATTATCTTTAAAAGAGTAGATTTTCCAGCACCATTTTTACCCATTAGGGCAATTTTGTCATTTTCATTAATAGCAAATGAAACATCGCTAAAGAGTGTAGTTCCGCCAAATTGGACTGAGATATCGTTTACAGTAATCATTTAGATTTTTTTAAAAGTTGCAAAGATAGTCTAATTTAGAAATGATACAATTTGAAAATTAGTGCTTTGTCTTAATTGAGATTTTTGGATTATTATTTTTCCTTTTGGTAAGCCGATTAAAAATATTCAGATAGTTAAATACTTAATCGATACTCTTCAATAACAGGATTTGCCTTTCCAAAATCAATTTCTTGAATAAATAACTCAACAGCTTTTTCGGTTTGTACACTTGGTAAAACGTTAGCTTGATTATTATTCCTAAGTACAACGTTAATATTGGCTTCTTCTAGTTTTTCTTTTAAGGTAATGGCAAGGATTTCTTGTCCAGAGAATATTTTAATGAGTCCCATGTTTTAAATTTAAATAGTGAATTTTTAGTTTTGTTACTCTTCCTATTCAAAGAAAAGAGGTTCAATCATTATTTTTTCTGCTAATACTTCTACTCTTTCTGTAATTTGAGAACAAAAGAATAATCGTTGTGTCTTTTCGATACTATTAGATAAACGTAAAATAATAGCATCCATTCTGTTTCTGAAAAGAATATCGGCATCATCAATAATAAACATTTTAATAGTATTGATATTAAATCCGGCTGAAGAGAACATAGCGTTGATTTTATTAGGTGTTCCAATTAGGATATCTAAACCTAAAGAAATGATATTTTTATCATAGTCGATATCACCTTTATCATGAACACCAAGTATACTTAAATCATGATAAACACCATATTTTAAAAATAATTCCTCCATTTCGAGTACTTTATCTTTGTTTTCAACAATGATCAAAACTCTTGTACTTTCGCCGACCGATTTTTCTATTCTTTGAATTACGTTTAATACAATTGTTGATGTTTTTCCAGTTCCAGTGGGTGATTGAATCACTGCATCAGCGCCACTTTTTATAGTAGAAAATGTTTCCTGTTGCATTTCATTTGCTTCTATTAAACCATTTTCTATAAGAGCTTTTTGGAGATTTGGGTTTATTTTTTTTAGGTTCATTATTTACTTGCAAAAAGTTTTACATCTGTTTCTGAAATTTCGTTGCCACCAAGAATAATTAAACGTTCCACTACATTTCGTAACTCCCGAATATTTCCTGTCCAATCATATTCTTGCAAAAGTTTTATTGCTTGTTTTGAGAATGATTTTGAAGTATTTCCTTGTTCTTCAGCTATTTTTACAGCAAAATATTCTATTAATAGAGGAATATCATCTCTCCTATCATTCAATGCTGGCACTTTTATTAAAATCACGGCTAAACGATGGTATAAATCTTCACGAAAACGACCTTCGGAAATTTCTTTTTTTAAATCTTTATTGGTAGCCGCAATTACTCGAACATCTACTTTAATGTCTTTGTCTGCTCCTACTTTTTGAATTAAACTCTCTTGCAATGCTCTTAGTACCTTGGCTTGAGCTGCTAAACTCATATCACCGATTTCATCCAAGAAAATGGTACCGCCATCAGCAACTTCAAATTTTCCTGCTCGGTCTTTTACGGCAGAAGTAAAAGCTCCTTTTACATGTCCAAACAATTCGCTTTCTATTAATTCAGAAGGTATAGCGGCACAATTTACTTCAATAATTGGTGCATCACAACGTTCACTTTTTTGATGTAATTGATGAGCAACCAATTCTTTTCCTGTTCCGTTTGGTCCTGTAATTAAAACTCTGGCCTCTGTTTGAGCTACTTTTTCAATCATCAACTTGATTTGATTGATAGGTTCGCTTTCGCCAATCATTTCATAGTTTTTATAAACTTTCTTTTTGAGAATTTTATTCTCAACAACTAATTGCTTTTTGTCTAAAGCATTACGAACAGTATTTAAAAGACGGTTCAAATCAGGTGGTTTTGATATGTAATCAAAAGCACCAAGACGCATGGTTTGTATAGCTGTTTCCATATCGCCATGACCAGAAATCATAACCATTGGAATTTCGGGTTTTATTTTTTTTACAGCTTCTAGTAATTCAACTCCATCCATTTTTGGCATTTTGATATCACATAATACTAGATCGTAATCGGTATTTTGGATTTTTTCAAAGCCTAGTTTACCATCTTCGGCTTCTTCTACTTGATAAGTGTTGCTTTCTTCAGAAAGTATTTTTGTCAATACTCTTCTGATAGTTGCTTCGTCTTCGATGATTAATATTTTTGGCATAACTTAATGTTTCGAGTTAAATGTTTCGAGTTCTAGGTTAGATTGCTAGGAATGCACGAATATTTTACTATTATGTGGTTTAAATTTACTCATCATACAAGCATGTTAACATGTGGCGCAGACAACTAGAAAATGGTTAAGTAATTTTCTAACCATTTTGCTAAAATCAGTTTTGACAAAAGTAGTATAATTTCACATTAAAGAGTTTACTTTTGTTGCATCAAAAATAGATTTTATACTTTTACAGCTTCTAAAACAATTGTTATGTCAACAGCAAAAAAAGATTACAAAAGAATAACAACCAAGTCACTTTTTGAGATGAAAGCCTATGGCGAAAAAATATCGATGTTGACTGCTTATGATTTTACAATGGCAAAAATTGTTGATATGGCTGGCGTTGATGTAATTTTAGTTGGCGATTCTGCGAGTAATGTGATGGCTGGACATGAAACTACATTACCAATTACACTTGATCAAATGATTTATCATGCTTCTTCAGTGGTAAGAGCTGTAGAAAGAGCTCTAGTTGTTGTTGATTTACCTTTTGGAAGTTATCAATCTGATCCAAAAGAAGCGTTGCGTTCTTCCATTAGAATAATGAAAGAAAGTGGTGGACATGCCGTAAAATTAGAAGGTGGAAGCGAAATTAAAGAAAGTATTAAACGAATTTTGAATGCAGGAATACCTGTAATGGGGCATTTAGGACTAACCCCACAATCTATATATAAATTTGGCACTTACACAGTTCGTGCTAAAGAAGATGCCGAAGCCGAACAATTGATTGAAGATGCTAAATTGTTAGAAAAACTTGGCTGTTTTGCCTTAGTATTAGAAAAAATTCCAGCAGCATTAGCAGAAAAAGTGGCTAAGACCATTTCTATTCCAGTTATTGGCATTGGTGCTGGTGGCGGTGTTGACGGACAAGTTTTAGTAATTCATGATATGTTAGGTATGAATAATGAATTTAGTCCACGATTTTTGCGTCGTTATTTAAACCTTTATGAACAAATGACTTCAGCTATTGGTAATTATGTAGCAGATGTAAAATCCAAAGATTTTCCTAATACAAATGAGCAGTATTAATTCAAATTTGAAAATGTAATGATTTGAAAATTTGAAAAATGAAAGTAGTATCCATTAAAGAAAACTTACAAATCCTTCATGAAGACAATCACATTATAGTCATCAATAAACGTGTAGGCGACATTGTTCAAGGAGATAAAACAGGTGACAAACCTTTATCAGAAATAGTCAAAGAATATATCAAAGAAAAATATAACAAACCTGGAGAAGTTTTTCTGGGTGTAGTACATCGACTTGACAGGCCAACTTCGGGAATCGTAGTTTTTGCAAGAACTAGCAAAGCTTTGGAACGACTTAATACAATGTTTAGTAATCGTGAAACTCAAAAAACGTATTGGACAGTTGTAAAAAACAAACCTTCAAAAGCAGAAGATACTTTGGTGCATTATCTGAAAAGAAATGAAAAAAATAATACCTCAAAAGCACACTTAAAAGAAGTTCCTGAAAGCAAAAATGCAAGTTTAGATTACAAAATCATCAAAAAACTTGATAATTATTATGTGCTTGAGATAAATCTTCATACAGGAAGACATCATCAAATCAGAGCACAACTTAACGCAATTGGTTGTCCAATAAAAGGCGACTTAAAATATGGCTTTGACCGAAGTAATCCAGATGGTGGCATACATCTACATGCAAGAAAATTGGTTTTCAATCATCCTGTCACAAAAGAAACTATAAAACTTATTGCTCCTACACCCAAAGATGTTATTTGGAATTTAGTTTAAAAGTAAAGTTGTATATTTACTTTTAATTTTAAACCAAATAATTTTATACTATGAAACAAATCATTGTAACCTTCGGACTCCTTATTGGTTTTGGTGTTTTTGCTCAAGATCATTTCTCAGGTATTAGCACTTCAAATCGTGTCGGTATTTTAAATGGCGGTATAAACCCTGCTGAATTCTCTAATCTTTCTAAAAAAATTGAAGTCAATATTTATGGCTTAAGTTTTAATGTAAGTAATAACAAAATTGGATTTAAAGACTTGACATCAGATACTAATCTTGAAGATTTAATTTTTAAAGGGACAGAACCCGTTAATATGCGCATTGATGGACAAATACTAGGCCCAAGTTTTGCTCTAAAATTGATGAAATGGGGTTTTGGAGTTACTACAAAAGCCAATATAAAATTTGATGTAATAAATGTTGATCCTGCCATAGGAAATGCAATATATAACAACAACGACATAGCTTTTATTACATTATTAAATAAATCCGGAAATCAAAGGTTTGCTGGAACATCATATGGTGAAGTAGGTTTATCTGTTGCAAGAACCATTTTTGAAAATGACAAAAATAAATTTGATGCGGGGATTACCGTAAAATTTTTATTTCCAGGTTCCTATTCTAATTTTGGCTTACAAAATTTATCTGGAACAATTACAGAGTCTAGTGGTAGTTCCTATTTAACAACTAGCCAATCTGCAAATTTAAACATTGCTTACTCTGGTGGTCTTGCTGATAGTTTTTCTAATTTCAATGATTATACAAAATCTATTTTTGGTGGATTAAATGGTGTTGCTACTGATATAGGTATTACTTACCAATTGAAAGATGGTAAATCAAAATACAAAATAAAAGGAGGAATAGCTATTAGAAACATTGGCAGCATGACTTTTAAAGACGATAATAATTATAATACGAATTATTCCTTAAATATTCAACCTAATTTACAAAATTTACAAGGTTTAGATTTAAGTCAATTCAATAATGTTGATAATTTGCAAGACGTTGAAGATATATTAATTCAAAATGGATATTTAGTAGCGCAACCTCGTAATAAATCCGACTTTAAAGTAAATCTACCAACACTTTTTACTTTGTATGGTGATTTCAAAATAATTCCTAAAGTATACATTACTGGCTATTTACAACAAAAAATGCAAAAAGATACTGGAGATAATCAAATTACGGCACAGAATATTTTTAGTGTTACCCCAAGAATTAATTTAGGTTTCTTTGAAGGTTATATCCCAATAAGTAATAATGATATTGCTGGAACTAACGTTGGTATTGGATTTAGATTGGGTGGGTTTTACTTAGGATCAAGTTCCATTTTTACTGCATTAACAAGCGATAGCAAACAAGCTGATATTTATACAGGATTTCGTTTTGCATTCTTATAAATGATTCATTTTAATTTACAATAGTTAAACTGCCTCAAAATGAATTATAGAACTGATATAAATTATAGAAAGCAAACACTCATTAAGCTTTTAAATACTATTCAAATTCACGAAGAAGAAATTATAAAAGCATTATATGATGATTTCAAAAAGCCAGCTTTTGAAGCAGTTGCAACTGAGTCAAGTTATATTGAAGCTGAATTAAAGTATACCATAAAAAATATTCATAAATGGGCAAAACCAACAGTTGTTTTGCCTTCTTTTTTAAATTTTCCTTCAACTGATTTTATTTATAAAGAACCTTTTGGAAAAGTTTTAATAATTGCGCCATGGAATTATCCCTATCAATTAGCGCTTTGCCCTTTGATAGCTGCCGTAGCATCAGGAAATGAGGTAGTTTTAAAACCCTCAGAATTAACACCAAATACCTCAAAAATTATTTCTAAAATCATTAATGAAGCTTTTGTGAAAAATCATGTTACCTGCATAGAAGGTGGTGTTGCTATTACACAAGAATTATTATCAAAACGATGGGATTATATATTTTTTACAGGAAGCGTTCCTGTTGGCAAAATAATTGCCAAAGCTGCTGCCGAAAACTTAACACCCGTTACACTTGAACTAGGAGGGAAAAGTCCCTGTATTATTGATAAAAGTGCTAACTTAAAACTAGCTGCGAAGAGAATTGTATGGGGAAAATTTCTAAACGCTGGTCAAACTTGTATTGCTCCTGATTATCTATTAGTTCATCCTACTGTAAAATCAAAATTAATAGAACATCTGAAAGAAGAAATTACAAATGCTTATGGAGAAAATCCAGAAAATTCTCCTGATTTTGCTAGAATTATAAATGAAAAAAATTGGAAAAGACTAACTGCTATGTTAGAAAATGAAACAATTTTAATAGGAGGAATTTCAAATTCAATTGATTATTATATCTCTCCAACACTATTAGAGGAACCAAAATTAGATAGTATTGTAATGGTAGATGAAATTTTTGGTCCAATTCTACCCATTTTGAGTTTTAAAACAGAAGAAGAACTTAAACAAATAATTTCTAATTATGAAAAACCACTTTCTTTATATGTTTTCAGCGATAATAAATCATTTGCAAAAAAAATAATTGAGGATTTTTCTTTTGGTGGTGGTTGTATAAATGACACTTTAATACATTTTACCAACAAAAAGCTGCCATTTGGTGGTGTAGGGCACAGTGGTATTGGCGGCTATCACGGTAAATTAAGTTTTGATATATTCTCTCATCATAAATCAATAGTTAAAAAAGCAAATTGGCTAGATATTCCCACCCGATATGCACCCTATGAGGGGAAATTAAAATCTATCAAAAATTTATTAAAGTGGTTTTCATAAACAATTCAAAGGTTTATGAAACAATTAGCATAAAACAAAAAATAACATTTTTCCCTCTTTGAGATAAATAATCACAATAATATTAGACTAAAATTATAATTTAAAAATTAAAGTTGTCATTTATTGAATTTATCACAAATCTTGTTTAGTAAATTAATTTTAAAGGTAATTTAAAGTAAAAATGCAATTACCTTTTTTAATTTTGCAATGCAAAAAATCACAATATGAAAGTAGGTATTGATAGTATATCGTTTGACATTCCTAAAATTTATCTTCCAATTAATATTTTAGCCGAAAACCGAAATATAGAAGCCGATAAGCTTATCAAAGGTTTAGGTTTACACAAAATGAGTTTCCTTGATACACATCAAGACGTGGTTACTATGGCCTCAAATTCAGCCTACAAACTCATACAACAAGAAAATTTAAAACCAAACGAAATAAACCGAATATACATTGGAACCGAAAGCGGGATTGATAGTTCAAAACCTGTTGCATCATTTGTTTTATCTAATTTAGAAAGTGTATTTGGAGAAGCAAGTTTTAAAAATTGCGATGTTGTCGATTTGACTTTTGCTTGTATTGGCGCTATTGATGCGTTACAAAATTGCTTAGACTATATCAGATTAAATCCCACAAAGAAAGCCATTGTTATTGCCTCTGACAATGCCAAATATGATTTAGATTCTACTGGCGAATATACTCAAGGAGCTGGTTCAATTGCTATGTTAATTGCTTCAAATCCAAGTATTTTAAGTTTCTCAAATGAAGTAGGAGTTGCAACTGAAGGTGTTTTTGATTTTTTCAAACCTAGAAGATATTTTACGAAAGATGAAACACTGAAATTAGAAAAAAATCCTGAATGGAACGGTGTTCTAGAAAGTGAAATTAGCATTTATAAAGAGCAACCTGTTTTTGATGGTCAATATTCTAACCAATGTTACATTAATCGAATTAGCGAAGCTTACGAACATTATAAATCAGAAAGTAATCAGACCGGTAAACTATATGAAAACTGGAAAAATATTCTAATGCATCTTCCTTATTGTTTTCAAGGACGACGAACTTTTATTGAAATTTTCTCGAAAGAAAATCCTGAATTAGTGGCAGCTCAATCAGGAGAAACTTTCAAAGATAAAAGTAAAGCATTGGCTAAAAGTCCAGAATATTTAGCAGTAGTAAATGAAAAAATAGTACCTTCCGAGGTGGCCTCTGGACAAATAGGAAATATTTATACAGGTTCTATTTTCTTAGGATTGTTATCTACTTTGTGTTATCATTTTAAACAAGACACGAAATTAGTGAATTCAAAATTTGGTTTAATTGCCTATGGTAGCGGTTCTAAATCTAAAGTTTTTGAAGCGGAAGTTCAAGAAAATTGGAAAAATGCTATTGAGAAAGTTAAATTATTTGAAACACTTGAAACTTGCCAAGCAATTGATTTTACTACTTATGAAAAACTACATAAAAAAGAATTAAATCAATCCGTAATCAAACCAGAAAACGAATTTTATTTGGACAGTATAGAAAAAGAAAATCCAGTTTTAATTGGCGCTAGATATTATAAGTTTTGTTAGCCCAACCAACCTTCTCTATCCAAACTTCTATACTGAATAGCTTCGGCTATATGATTAGAATTCACTTTTTCGGATTGTTCTAAATCAGCGATAGTTCTTGAGACTTTTAAAATTCTATCATAAGCTCGAGCAGAAAGATTTAATCGTTCCATAGCAGTTTTCAAGAGTTGTAACGACGTAGCATCTAAAGCACAATATTCTCTAATTTGTTTCGAACTCATTTGGGCATTGTAATGAATATTTTCAAACAATTCAAATCGTTGCGACTGAATTTCTCTGGCTTTAGTTACTCGCTCTCTAATGGTTACACTACTTTCAGCAGGACGAGTTTCTGTTAATTTTTCAAATGGAACTGGCGTCACTTCTATATGAATATCGATTCGGTCTAGCAAAGGCCCCGATATTTTACTCAAATAGCGTTGCATTTCAGCTGGTGATGAACTTACTGGTGCATCAGGATCGTTAAAATAGCCACCTGGACTCGGATTCATACTTGCAACCAACATAAATGATGATGGATAAGTAATCGTAAATTTGGCCCTGGAAATAGTAACTTCTCTGTCTTCCAATGGTTGACGCATTACTTCCAAAACTTCTCTTTTAAATTCAGGCAATTCATCTAAAAACAGAACTCCATTATGAGCCAATGAAATTTCTCCCGGTTGTGGATAACTACCACCTCCTACAAGAGAAACACTTGAAGCTGTGTGATGTGGACTCCTAAAAGGGCGTTGGTTCATTAAGCCAGCATCTTTAATTTTACCAGCAACACTATGAATTTTAGTAGTTTCCAAAGCTTCTTTCAAAGTCATTGGAGGTAAAATACTAGGCAATCTTTTGGCAAGCATGGTTTTTCCGGAACCTGGCGGTCCAATTAAAATTATGTTATGTCCACCAGCAGCAGCAATTTCCATGCAACGTTTGATACTTTCTTGACCTTTGACATCTGAAAAATCAAACTCTGGGAAATCTAATGTTTTATAAAACTCTTCTCTTGTGTTAATTACAGTGGGCTCTAAGGTTCCTTTTCCTTCAAAAAAATCAATCACTTGAGTCACATTCTCAACGCCATAAACATCTAAACCTGTAACAATAGCCGCTTCTTTTACGTTTTGAATTGGCAGAAAAAATCCTTTGAAACCTTCTTCTTTTGCTTTAATAGCTATAGATAAAGCCCCTTTTATGGGTTGCAATCCACCATCCAGGGAAAGTTCTCCCATGATTAAGTATTTATCAACTTCATCTGCTTTTAGTTGTCCAGAAGCAGCAAGAATTCCTATTGCCAAAGTCAAATCATAGGCAGAACCTTCTTTACGCAAATCGGCTGGTGCCATGTTGATTGTGATTTTCTTTACAGGAAGACTGTAACCATTATTCTTAAGAGCTGCAGCGATACGATAACTACTTTCCTTTATAGCATTGTCTGGCAAACCTACAAGATGGTAACCAACACCTTTATCAATATTAACTTCTACAGTTATTGTGGTGGCTTCAACACCAAAAACGGCGCTCCCATAAACTTTAACTAACATGGCATTTATTTTTGAAACATAAAAATATTAAAAAAATAAGATAATTTTATAATTAACTTTTATTTTTCAATCAACAATTTTTGCAATTGATATTTTTCATTTTCTGAAAGTGTAGGCAACATATTTTGAAACAAACTCTTATACACTTCAAATTTTAATAATTCTCTTATTTTTTCGCGTCCAAATTTGCTGAACTGCCATTTATAATGTGTGGTAGTATTAACTAAATTTTTCAATACTGTTGTTTCTTTATCATTTATAGTAAAAGCATTTATTATGGCATTTTCTCTAACAGAGGTTTCATATTTTGAAGAAGTATACTCAACTAATTCATTGTAATAATTGGTTTTCTCTTGACTTTCACCTTCTGTTGAAAGAATATAAAATGTCAAGAATAAAATCCGTAAACTTTTGTCATTTCCGCCTATCCAGTTTTGTGCTTTTGTTAAATATTCATTTCTACTTTCGGGAAAGTTTTTCCACAAATTCATAAAAGCAATTTCTTTAGTTTCGTAGGATGCATCGTCTAATAGTGTTTCGTAATGAACCTTAAACTTAAAAGGAATATCAGCAGTAAATTCGGCAACTGCTTGCCGCACTTTGATATCATTGGTTTGTAAAGCTAAATTCAATAATTCCTTTTTTTCTTGAAAAGGAATAGCTTTTATTTGATATAAAACTTCAGTTTTAATGGGATAAAAAACAGTCGAATTCAAAATTGCTTTATAGTTCTCATTATTCTCTGCAAATGAGTTATTGCCTAGTTGTTGTGTTTGGAAAAGCGTTTGTATAAATTGATTTTTTTTCAATAAATCATTAGCTATTTCTGTTGGAAAGTGGTAATCTTCCAACCATGTTTTTTTGAAATTATTGGAATCAAATGTTGGCGCCACTTTTTTTACCTCTGCTAAAAAATCACTGGTTTCAACGTTTTTGAATTGGTGTTTTTTTAAATAATTCTGAACCGCTTTTCGAAACAACTTCGCTCCTATTTTCTCTCTCATATAATGCAAAGCCCAAGCACCTTTTTGATAAAATGATAACGAACTTGCTTTTTCATTCATCATCGGAATAGTATCTGTTTCAACAGCATTTCGCAATTGCAACGAAGAACGATATAACTGATGATAAAAATAATCATCCCCAAAAATCTGTCTTTCTGACAACAAGGCATAATAAGTCGCAAATCCTTCTTGTAGCCAATGATGTTTCCCCGATTTTGCAGTAACCAAATCGCCAAACCATTGATGAGCTAACTCATGGGCGTTAACATTTACATAATTTCTATCATTAAAACCAATGTCATCAACCACAAAATCTTCTGAAAAAATAGTAGCCGATGTGTTTTCCATACCAGCATAAAGAAAATCTTCCACAGGAATTTGTTTATAAATTTGCCATTTATACTTCAAGCCTATTTCTTCTTCCAAAAAATCAAAAATCTCTTTGGAATAGCGATAGGTAGATTCAAACTTGGCTGTGTCTTTAGGTTGAATAAATAATTGTAACGGAATTCCCGATTTTGATGCAACCACTTTATTTCTGAAATCGCCAATAGCAATAGCTAATAAATAAGAACTCATTGGCTTTTGCATTTTATATTTCCAAATCTTTTTATCATTAAATTTATAAACCTCTTTTAAAATTCCATTTGATAAAACATTATACGCTTTATCGAAAGTGATATTCATGTTAAAAACAACTTTTTCATTGACGTCATCAAAACTAGGAAACCAATGACTAGTATATTTTCCTTGTCCTTGTGTCCAAATTTGAAGATTGTTTATTTGATTATTGAAATACATGGTTTGTTTTGGAAAAGCTTCATACAAAAAAACAATGGTGTTTTTTCCTTTTTTAAAACCTTCAAAAAGATTCAATGTTTTTCCCGAATTAAAAAAACGCACTTCTTTGTTGTTAATTATAACATCAGTAAAAGTCATTCTCTGTGCATCAATTTTTATAGTATCAATAGCTTCTTTAACTTCAAAAACATATTTAACTGAACCATAAACTTTTTTCTCTACAGCATTAATAGAAATGTTTCCATAAGCTATTTTAAAATCTACTTTTTGGGTTTGTTGAGCAAAAGAAAAAAAGCTAAAAAGAAGTAAAAAGATTTGGCGCATCTATATCAATTTTTTGTTACGAATATAATCATTTTCAATTTGTCTCATTTTCAAATTTTCAAATTAAAAAACTATCTTCGCTATTGATTAAATTAATTAAAATGTCAACCAATCTTCTCCAAACTCCCATAGAATACCTCAAAGGCGTTGGGCCACAACGTGGCGAATTGTTGCGTAAAGAAGTTGGCATTCACAAATATGAAGATTTACTCCATTTTTTTCCTAATCGGTACATCGATAGAACACGTTATTACAAAATTAATGAACTCAATAATAACGTTGCCGAAGTTCAAATCATTGGCAAGATTATCAACATTAAAACGGTTGAATTTGGCAAAGCTAAAAAACGTTTAGTTGCTAGTTTTGTAGATGAAACTGGACAAATGGAACTCACTTGGTTTCAAGGTCATAAATGGATTAGAGATACTTTGAAGCTCAATACGCCTTATGTTATTTTTGGAAAAGTTACTAATTTCAATGGTCAATACAATATGGCGCATCCCGAAATGGAATTGCAACAAGAACATGAACAAAGTCTGCGTTCTGCTATGCAACCTGTTTATCCATCTACGGAAACCCTAACCAACCGTGGCATTTCCAATCGTGTCATCAATAAAATGATGCAACAACTATTTCTGGAAACTCAAGCCAAGTTTGCTGAAACACTTCCTTTATATTTAATAGTTGAATTAAAACTAATTCCAAAAAATGCGGCTTTATTCAATATTCATTTTCCGAAAAGTCAAGATCTTTTGGCGAAAGCCCAATTCCGATTAAAGTTTGAAGAATTATTTTTTATTCAATTACAATTGATTACCAAAAATTTGGTTCGAAAAAATAAAATAAAAGGTCATTCATTTACCATAGTAGGCGATAATTTTAATGATTTCTACCAGAATCATTTACCCTTTGAACTCACTAATGCTCAGAAAAAAGTACTGAAAGAAATCAGAAATGACATGGGAAGTAATGCCCAAATGAACCGGCTTTTACAAGGCGATGTGGGTTCGGGAAAAACAATTGTGGCATTGATGGCGATGCTAATTGCATTGGATAATGGTTTTCAAAGTTGCCTGATGGCACCAACAGAAATTCTAGCTAATCAACATTTCAATGGGTTAACAGAATTAGCCCAAAATCTAAATATTAATATAAAAATCCTAACGGGTTCAACCAAAACAGCCGAACGTAAAATTATTCATGAAGCATTAGAAAACGGAAATTTACACATTCTTATAGGCACTCACGCTTTATTGGAAGACAAAGTACAATTCAAAAATTTAGGCTTGGCAATTATTGACGAGCAACATCGTTTTGGAGTGGAACAGAGGTCTAAACTTTGGCAAAAAAATGATATCCCCCCACACATTTTAGTGATGACGGCTACTCCTATTCCACGCACATTAGCTATGAGTTTGTATGGTGATTTGGATATATCGGTTATAGATGAATTACCACCAGGAAGAAAACCCATTCAAACAGTACATCGCTATGACAGCAACCGCTTAAAAGTTTGGAAATTTATAAAAGATGAAATTACAAAAGGAAGACAAATCTATATTGTTTATCCGTTGATTCAGGAAAGCGAAACCATGGATTATAAGGATTTGATGGATGGATACGAGAGTATTTCTAGGGATTTTCCGTTGCCACAATATAGTATTTCCATAGTTCACGGCAAAATGAAACCCGCCGATAAAGATGCCGAAATGAAACGCTTTGCTGAAGGAAAAACCAATATTATGGTAGCCACAACCGTGATTGAAGTGGGTGTCAATATTCCAAATGCCAGTGTGATGATTATTGAAAGTGCCGAACGTTTTGGGCTGTCTCAATTACATCAGTTAAGAGGTCGTGTGGGTCGTGGTGCTGAACAGAGTTATTGCATTTTAATGACTTCCTTTAAATTATCAAGTGACAGCAAAATTCGATTGGAAACTATGGTCAAAACTAATGATGGTTTTGAAATTGCTGAAGTTGATTTAAAATTACGCGGTCCAGGCGATTTAATGGGAAAACAACAAAGCGGCGTTCTTAATTTACAAATTGCTGATTTAGTTCGTGACAAAGACATCCTTTTAGTAGCTAGAAATGAAGCAACAAAATTATTAAAAAAAGATGCTTCGATGTCTTTACCAGAGCATCAATCACTTAAAACTGTTTTCCTAGAACTTACCAAGAAGAAAAACATTTGGAACTATATAAGTTAGAGAATTTTCAAATTTTCAAATTGGCTCAATGTCTATTTTAACTATCTTTGCACCCTAACTAGAGGCGCGTGAGCCTTTAAGAGCGAAGCTAAAATCAAATATATTCAAATGAAGATTTCATACAATTGGTTAAAACAATTTATCAAAATAGATTTAAAATCAGAAGATACTGCAGCTTTACTTACTGATTTAGGTTTGGAGGTTGAAGTAGTAGAGAAATACCAATCAGTTCGAGGTGGACTAGAAGGTGTGTTGGTAGGTCATGTACTGACTTGTGAAAAACATCCTGATGCAGATAGATTGAAGATTACTACCGTAGATTTAGGAAATGGAACTCCTGTACAAATTGTTTGTGGTGCAACTAATGTTGCTGCTGGACAAAAAGTTCCTGTTGCTACTATTGGAACCAAATTGTTTGATAAAGACGGAGTTGCATTTGAAATCAAAAAAGGAAAAATTCGTGGGCAGGAAAGTCATGGAATGATATGTGCAGAAGATGAAATTGGACTAGGAAACAGTCATGATGGTATTATGATTTTGGACGAGAAATTAAAAGCAGGAACACTGTGTTCAATAGTTTTTAATATAGAAAATGATGAGGTTTTTGAAATTGGTTTAACTCCAAATAGAGCTGATGCCATGTCTCATTATGGAGTTGCGCGAGATTTACGTGCTAGCTTATTGCAAAAAAATAGCAATATCGAATTGATAACTCCATCAGTAAGTACTTTTAGAATTGACAAAAGAACGCTAAAAATTGATGTTGATGTAAAAGACAGCAAATTGGCTCCAAGATATTGTGGAGTTACACTTTCTGGACTAACCGTAAAACCTTCGCCAGAATGGCTGCAAAATCGCTTAAAAGCCATTGGACTTTCACCAAAAAATAATATTGTTGATGTTACCAATTATATCTTGCATGATTTGGGACAACCGCTTCATGCTTTTGATGCAGCTAAAATAAATGGTAAAATCATCGTAAAAACTGTTGATTCTGGAACAAAGTTCACCACACTTGATGATGTAGAAAGAACATTACATGAGGAAGATTTAATGATTTGTGACGAAAAAGGACCATTATGTATCGCAGGAGTTTTTGGCGGAAAAGATTCAGGAGTTACTGAAACTACAAATTCTATTTTCTTAGAAAGTGCCTATTTTAATCCCGTTTCGGTTAGAAAATCTGCAAAACGTCATGCGTTGAACACCGATGCTTCTTTCCGTTTTGAAAGAGGAATTGATCCAACAACTACTGAGTTTGCTATGAAACGTGCGGCTCTTTTAATTAAAGAAGTTGCTGGTGGAGAAATTACTTCTGATATAATAGATATATATCCAAAAAAGATTGAAGATTTTCCAGTGTTCTTAAATTTTGATAAAACTGCTAAATTAATTGGACAGGAATTACCCAAAGAAACAATAAAGAAAATATTAGCATCATTGGATATTAAAGTAACTACAGTTTCAGATGCTGGTTTAGGATTAATAATTCCTTCTTATCGAGTTGATGTTCAAAGAGAAGTAGATGTAATTGAAGAAATCCTTCGAGTTTATGGCTATAACAATATAGATTTTTCTAAAAAATTAAATGCAACAGTTTCCAATTCGGCAAGAACAGAAGACTATAAAATTCAGAATATCATAGCATCGCAATTAAATGGTATAGGTTTTAACGAAATGATGGCAAACTCTTTGACAACACCAGAATATATTGGCTTATCAGAAATGCTAAAAGAAGAATACAATGTAATGATGCTAAATCCGCTAAGCAATGATTTATCAGCGATGCGTCAATCATTATTGTTTTCAGGATTAGAAGCGGTTTCCTATAATAGTAACCGCAGAAATACTGACTTAAAACTATTTGAATTTGGAAAAACCTATCATAAATTGCCATCGGGTTATGATGAGCTAAAACATTTAACATTATTTGTTTCTGGAAATAGAATTGATGAAAGCTGGACGAATCAACAAAAACCTACTGATTTCTTCTTATTCAAAGGCTATGTAGCTAGTATTTTAGATCGTTTAGGTATATTTGAGATACAAAATAAACCAGCAACTTCTGATATATTTGCTGAAGGAATGGTGATATCTTGTGGCAATGATAATTTGGTAGAGTTTGGAACCGTAAAGAAATCGATTTTAAAACATTTTGATATAAAACAAGAAGTCTTCTACGCTGATTTTAATTGGAATTTAATTCTAAAATTAATTAACACTAAAATCAAATTTACTGATATTCCTAAATATCCTGAAGTGCGAAGAGATTTGGCGCTTTTGGTTGACCAATCCGTAGCCTTTGATACTATATATAGTATAGCGCGACAAACTGAAAAATCGCTTTTAAAAGACATCAATTTGTTTGACGTTTACCAAGGAAAAAATCTTCCTGAAGGAAAGAAATCCTATGCGGTGAGTTTCATTTTGCAGGACAGTACTAAAACTTTAACGGATGAACAGATTGATAAAATCATGAATAAGCTGCAAAAGAAAATAGAAACTGAATTGGGTGCGAGTTTGAGGTAATATTCAATAACACTATGTCATTCCGGAAGGTTAAATAAAAAATGCTCGAAGAAAATCGGGCATTTCTTATATGAACAATTGTTAAACATTGAATTTTAATAATTTATTATTTCATAATTATTTAATTTTGAAAAAAGAACTATAATGAAAAATGTAAATCTTGAATTGGAACTTAATGCTATTAGAGATAAAGAGAAAAATAGTGATTTGTTGTTGCAGGCTGAAAAGTTACTTATTGAAGATGAAATTTCTAAAAATTCAATTTTAAATAAGTTATCATCCAAAAATGAAGATTCAAATAAGAATGCATTAGTTTTTGATTTACTTAAAACTGAAAATATTTTTCATATAAATCATATTGAAAACATTTGTATTAATTATCGCCTTCGTTTTTTAGACAGTAGTTTATTCAAAAACAACATTCCAGATGAAGCTATCAGTAAAATAAAAAAAATTGAAAAAGAGCACCATACAAAACTGAGTGGTTTTAAAATAGTAGCTCCAAGTAAAGCTTTTCATCTTTTAAATTATGATGACCCTTTACTTTTTATCCCAATCGGAAACAACTACTACTATCTAGTTCATAAATGGGGTGACGAGTTTAGATGGTACAGAAAACTGCTCGTTTGGCCAATTAAAAATTTGAGCAACTTTGTTATAACAGGTATTCTTTTAAGTCTAATTGTAGCTTTAATTGTTCCAGAAAACAACTTGAGTAAATCAGTTCCATTGGCGCCACTAATTGTATTCCTTTTTGCCTTTAAATCTATTGTCGCTGTTTTTGCCTACTATTTCTTCATGGCAGGAAAAAACTTCAACGAAGAGATTTGGCAACGTAAATACTACAACAATTAAAAAAAAGTCCTCTCGTTTTTGACAAGAGGACTTTTACTTTATAGCAAGCAAAGAATATTATTTCTTCTTCTCACTTTTTTCCATTTTTGCTTTTAATCCGGCAAGAATATCATTGTTATCTCCAAGGGTCGAAGCTGGAGCATTGTTATTAGCTACTGCTTCAGCAACGGCTTTAACTGCTTTTTCTTCTTCCTCTCTAAAAATAGAAGTGTGTGAAGCAACAACTCTTTTGAATTCTTTGTTAAATTCAATCACTTTGAATTCAGCTTCTTCACCCTTTTTCAATTTTTTACCGTCTTCTTTTTCTAAGTGACGTGTTGGAATAAATGCAACAACATCATCACCAAAATCTACAGTAGCACCTTTGTCAACAATCTCAGCGATAGTTCCAGTGTGAGTAGTTCCAACAGCAAAAACATCTTCATGTTTGTCCCAAGGATTAGCAGTGGTTTGTTTGTGACCTAATGATAATTTACGTCCTTCAACATCTAATTCTAATACTACTACATCTAGTTTGTCACCTACATTAACAAATTCTGATGGATGTTTGATTTTTTTAGTCCAAGAAAGATCAGATATGTAAACTAAACCGTCAATTCCTTCTTCTAACTCAACGAATATACCAAAGTTAGTAAAGTTTCTAACAATACCTGTGTGTTTAGAACCTACAGGATATTTAGCGGTAATATCTGTCCATGGATCTTGTGTCATTTGTTTGATACCCAAAGACATTTTTCTATCGTCTCTATCAAGAGTTAATATAACTGCCTCAACAATATCACCTACTTTTACGAAATCTTGAGCGCTTCTTAAGTGAGTGGACCAAGACATTTCAGAAACGTGAATCAAACCTTCAACACCTTCTGCCACTTCGATAAATGCACCATAATCAGCGATTACAACTACTTTACCTTTCACTTTGTCTCCCAATGCTAATTTAGCATCAAGAGCATCCCATGGATGAGCGTTTAATTGTTTTAAACCTAATTGAATTCTAGTTTTCTCATCATCAAAATCAAGGATAACTACATTCAATTTTTGATCTAATTCAAGAACTTCACTAGGATGATTGATTCTTGACCAAGAAAGATCAGTAATATGAATTAATCCATCAACACCACCTAAGTCAATAAATACACCATAAGAAGTAATGTTTTTAACCACACCTTCTAATACCTGTCCTTTTTCTAATTGACCAATAATTTCTTTTTTCTGAACTTCGATATCTGCTTCGATAAGCGCTTTATGAGAAACAACAACATTTTTGAATTCGTGGTTAATTTTCACCACTTTGAATTCCATCATTTTGTTTACATATACATCGTAATCACGGATTGGTTTAACATCTATTTGTGAACCTGGTAAGAATGCTTCAATTCCGAAAACATCTACAATCATTCCACCTTTAGTTCTACATTTAACAAAACCTGTAACTATTTCACCTGTTTCATTTGCAGAAATAACTCTATCCCATGATTTAATAGTTCTAGCTTTTCTGTGAGATAATACTAATTGACCTGTTTTGTCCTCACGAACATCAATTAATACTTCTACCTTGTCACCCACTTTTAAACTTGGGTTGTAACGGAATTCGTTTAATGAAATAACACCTTCCGATTTTGCATTAATGTCAACAATTGCGTCTCTGTCAGTAATTCTTACTACTACACCTTCTACTACTTCTTCTTGATCGGTAGAGATAAAAGTTTTAGTTACTAAATCTTCAAACTCTTGCAAGTTTTTTTCATCCACTAGGTCAATTCCTTCTGAGTAATTGTGCCAATTAAATTCGTTTAAAAACGCTTGTTGTTCTTTGTTTAATTCAGACATGCTGATAAAAAATTTGTATTCTGTTTTCTCTGTATTTCTTTATGCGGTAAAAAAACAGAAGTTGTTTGTATAATTAATTGAGCCCTAAAGGAAATACAGTCCGCCAAAAGGATTGCAAAAGTAAACATAATTTGTTAATTAAAAAATAATTGATAGTAGAAAATTGAGAAAAAAAATAGAAGAAAAAGATTGGTGTTTATGAAAAAGCTATTTTATGTGGAATTCAATTCAAATTTTTTTAAACAAAACTTTTGAGCATCAACCAATTTCATAGTGAATTGATAGACACGCAAACACTGATATTAAAAATATAATTATTTTTTTGAATCTACGACAAAAAAACGAAATAGAGCCACTTGGAAATACAACCTAAGAAGTTTAATTAAATTAAGTAAAACTTTTAAACTCTTAAACCTAAAACTTATAAACTTTTTTCTAAATTTGCGGTTCAAATTAATTAATAAATCATAAATTAATATCTCGAGAGCAAGCAACTGCTTTTTTCCGATATAACAAATAAACACTCTAAAAATGAAGTATGATATTATTGTTTTAGGCAGTGGTCCTGGTGGTTATGTTACGGCAATACGCGCATCACAACTGGGCTTAAAAGTAGCGGTTATTGAAAAAGAAAGTTTGGGTGGTATTTGCCTTAACTGGGGTTGTATCCCAACCAAAGCTTTGTTAAAATCTGCTCAAGTATTTGATTACCTAAAACATGCTTCAGATTATGGATTAACCATTAAAGAATTTGACAAAGACTTTTCTGCTGTGGTAAAACGCTCAAGAGACGTTGCTGAAGGCATGAGTAAAGGAGTTCAATTCTTGATGAAGAAAAACAAAATTGACGTCATTTATGGTTTTGGAAAACTAAAACCTGGCAAAAAAGTTGATGTAACAGCTACTGACGGAAAAGTAACTGAATATGCTGCAGATCATATTATAATAGCTACAGGTGCTCGTTCTCGTGAGTTGCCCAATCTTCCGCAAGATGGCGTTAAAGTTATCGGATATAGACAAGCGATGACGTTGCCAAAACAACCTAAAAAACTTATTGTAGTAGGTTCAGGCGCTATTGGAGTTGAGTTTGCGCATTTTTATAACGCAATGGGAACCGAAGTTACTGTAGTCGAATTCATGCCTACTATTGTTCCAGTTGAGGACGAGGACATCTCTAAACAAATGGAACGTTCTATGAAAAAAGCAGGTGTGAACATCATGACAAATTCTTCGGTAGAACGCATTGATACTTCTGGTTCTGGAGTAAAAGCTTATGTTAAAACGGCTAAAGGTGAAGAGATTCTTGATGCTGATGTCTTGCTATCGGCAGTTGGAATTAAAACAAACATCGAAAACATAGGTCTTGAAGAAGTGGGTATTGCTATTGACAGAGACAAGATTTTAGTAAATGCCTATTCACAAACTAATATTCCAGGATATTATGCCATTGGTGATATTACACCAGGTCAAGCTTTGGCTCACGTAGCATCGGCAGAAGGAATTAATTGTGTGGAAAAAATCGCTGGTATGCATGTAGAGCCAATTGATTATGGAAACGTTCCAGGTTGTACTTATGCTACTCCAGAAATTGCTTCTGTTGGATTGACTGAAAAACAAGCTAAGGAAAAAGGATATGAATTAAAAATTGGAAAATTCCCATTTTCCGCCTCAGGAAAAGCAAAAGCAGCAGGAACACCTGATGGTTTTGTAAAAGTTATTTTTGATGCTAAATATGGCGAATGGTTAGGTTGTCACATGATTGGCGCTGGTGTTACTGATATGATTGCAGAAGCGGTTGTAGCTAGAAAATTAGAAACCACAGGACACGAAATCTTAAAAGCAATTCATCCACACCCAACCATGAGCGAAGCAGTTATGGAAGCGGTAGCTGATGCTTATGGAGAAGTGATTCACTTATAATACAAAATTTAATCATAAAAAAACCATCTTAAAGGATGGTTTTTTTATTGATAGTAAAAATGATTATTATATTTTAGCCTTCAATGCTTTGTATTGTGCAGTCATTTCTAAAGCATTGTAAACACTTAATAAAGTTTTCTTTGCTGCATCATTAGTTGGTTCTAATTCTACTGCTTTTTCTAAATAAGGCAAAATCGATTTAAAATTCTTTTCTCTTTCACTTTTTATTGCTTCATATCGTTTGTTGTCTTTTTCAGAAGTTCCTAATTTATTCATTTCTTTCACAAATTTTTCATCACCTCTTAGTTTTAATTCCGCTAAATTCAAATTAGCATTAAAATAATTAGGGTCAATAGCTAATGCTTGCTTATAATATTTCTCCGCTTCAGCTAGTTTGTTTGCATTACTACTAACAACACCAAGATTATAAATTAAATCAACGTTATTTGGATTTTTTGCTAATGCTTCATTAACTAATCTTGTATAGGTTTCAAAATCATTCACTTTAAGATATAATTCAGCTTCTGTAAGAATCAAAGAAGTATCTTCTGGATTTGCCGTACGAGCTTCAGCTACAGCAGCTTTTGCCTCTTCTGTTTTGCCTTTTTGAACCAAAATTAAAGCTATGTTTTTAAAAATTTCACCTCTTTTGGATTCAATTTTTTCATCTCTTGGCTTCTCATGTGTTCCCGTTTTAATGAAAATCTCTCTTTCGTTTTTAGTTGAAAAAGACTCTTCTACTTTAGAAGTTTTATTAACCGCCCAATAGATTGTTCCTTCTCCTGTGTAATTTAAAACTTTTAATTGATTGTAATAATCTAATGCTTTGTCATAATCCTCAGCATTAACTGCATAACTTGCTGCATAAAATAATTTCTCTTGGTCTTTTTTATCTAATTGATAAATAGCATATAATACATCCGCAGCTTCATTAAATTTTTTATCAGTTCCCAGACTGATAGCCAACTTAACAAGATCTGGTTTAAAAGAAGTTATAGTTTCAGCTATATCATCACTATAAACCTTTTTACCAGATTTTTTTTCAAAATCAAGCGTGGCATTTAAACCCGTTGCTAAATCTGAAATTGCTTTTGGATTGGCTAATTTCAGAAGAGCCTCTTGCATTTGAACTGGAGTCATTGTTTTATCAACAGCTAACGATTCTAAAACTGGAATCATTGACTTATAGAATCCAGCATAAATTTTATCGCTTTCTTCAACTGCTAACGGTTCTACTTTTAAAACTAAATCTTTGTATTCTACTAAATCTTTTCCTTTTATTTCCTCTTTAGCATAAATTTTCTTCAATGCTTTTAGCTCGTCTTTTTGAGCAAAAGTTGAAACAGAAACTAGTATTGATGCTGTCAATACGATGTGTTTAATTTTCATGGTTATAGTATTTAATTATTCTTGAGTTTCAGTAGTATCTTCCGAAGTATCAGTGTCAGTTTCAATTTCATCGTTGATGTCATCGCCGTCAACGATTTCTCCTGCTACTTCAACTTCGTCTTCTTTCATTACTTTGGTTACTGCAGCAATGGAATCATTTCCTTTGATATTAATTAAACGAACGCCTTGTGTAGCTCTTCCCATGACTCTCAAATCAGAAACTTCCATTCTAATCGTCAATCCCGATTTGTTGATAATCATTAAATCATCCTCATCAGTCACTGCATTGATAGAAATTAAAGCACCTGTTTTTTCGGTAATATTCAAAGTTTTCACTCCTTTACCCCCTCTATTAGTAATACGGTAAACATCTTCTCCATCTTCATCTACCAATTTAGTTCGTTTTCCATAACCGTTTTCGGTAACTACTAAAAGTTGTGTGTCGTTAATATCGTCTTTGTTCACAGATACCATCCCTATGACCTCGTCTTTATCATTTGCCAAAGTAATTCCTCTAACTCCCGAAGCTGTTCTTCCCATTGGACGTGTTTTTTCTTCTTCAAAACGAACTAATTTTCCAGATTTCACGGCAATTAACACTTGGCTTTCACCATTGGTTAATTTTGCTTCCATTAGTTCATCATCTTCTCTAATTGTAATGGCATTGATACCGTTTTGTCTTGGACGAGAATATTGTTCCAATGACGTTTTTTTCACTTGTCCTTGTTTGGTAGCCATAATAACAAACTGACTGTTGATGTATTCTTCATCTTTTAGGTCTTTTGTACAAATAAATGCTTTCACTTTATCATCGCTTTCAATGTTTATTAAGTTTTGAATAGCGCGACCTTTACTTGTTTTACTTCCTTCTGGGATTTCATATACACGCATCCAGAAACATTTTCCTTTTTGAGTAAAAAACAGTAAGTAATTATGATTAGTGGCTACAAACAAATGTTCCAAGAAATCTTGATCTCTTGTTCCTGCACTTTTTTGTCCAACCCCTCCACGATTTTGTGTTTTATACTCCGATAAATTAGTACGTTTGATATAACCAGCATGTGAAATAGTGATGACTACATTTTCATCGGCAATCAAATCCTCAATACTCACGTCTCCGCCTGAATATTCAATAACTGAACGACGTTCATCACCATATTTATCTCTAATTTCTACTAATTCGTCTTTGATCAATTGCATTCTCAACTCTTTACTAGCCAATAGGTCTTTCAAGTGTTGAATTAATTTCATGATTTCTTCATATTCGGCTCGTAACTTGTCTTGTTCTAGGCCTGTCAATTGACGTAATCTCATTTCAACAATGGCACGTGCTTGAATTTCAGACAAAGTAAAACGTTCAATCAATTTAGCTCTAGCTTCGTCTCCATCTTTTGAGGAACGAATTAAGGCAATTACTTCGTCAATATTATCAGATGCTATAATTAATCCTTCTAAGATGTGTGCTCTTTCCTCTGCTTTACGCAATTCGAATTGAGTTCTTCTCGTAACAACATCATGACGGTGTTCTACAAAATAATGAATCAAATCTTTAACATTCAACATCTGCGGTCTTCCATTGACCAATGCGATATTATTGACACTGAAAGAAGATTGCAATTGTGTAAATTTATAAAGCGTATTCAAAACTACATTTGGAACAGCATCACGTTTTAATTCATAAACGATACGCATTCCGTTTCTATCCGATTCATCTCGAATATTTGAAATACCTTCAATTTTTTTATCATTAATCAAGTCGGCAGTTTTCTTAATCATGTCTGCTTTATTGACTTGATAAGGAATTTCAGATACGATAATAGCATCCTTTCCATTTGACTCTTCAAAACTTATTTTGGCACGAATAACAATTCTTCCTCTACCCGTTTTGAATGCTTCTCGCACACCCTCCATTCCATAAATTATTCCTCCTGTTGGAAAATCGGGTGCTTTGATATGTGTTATTAATTCATCAATTTCAATGTCATTATTATCGATATAAGCCAAAGTTCCATCGATAACTTCTGTTAAATTATGGGGTGCCATATTGGTAGCCATTCCCACTGCAATTCCAGATGCACCATTAATTAGTAAATTAGGCACTCTAGTAGGCATTACTTTTGGCTCATATAAAGTATCATCAAAATTCAATTGGAAATCAACAGTTTCTTTGTCGATATCTGCCATAATGTCTTCCGACATCTTTTTCATTCTGGCTTCGGTATAACGCATTGCTGCAGGACTGTCGCCATCAACTGAACCAAAATTACCTTGACCGTCAATTAAAAGATAACGTAAACTCCATTCTTGCGCCATACGAACCATGGCGTCATAAACAGATGTATCTCCGTGTGGGTGATACTTACCTAAAACCTCTCCAACAATTCTTGCCGATTTTTTATGAGCTCTATTAGAAAAAACGCCCAAATCATACATTCCATATAACACTCTTCTGTGTACTGGTTTCAACCCATCACGAACATCTGGTAATGCTCTTGATACAATAACCGACATCGAATAATCGATATAGGCAGATTTCATTTCATCTTCAATATTAATAGGAATTAACTTTTCTCCGTCAGACATAGTTCTATAAATTAGTAATAAAAATTAGTTTAAATTCAAAACGTGCTAATATATAGAATTTATCGTTTTTAGCACTACTTTTAGTTCACAAATTTCAATGATTTATTAACAAAATAGGTGCGTTTTTTGGTTAATAAAATAGTTATATTACTGCTAATATTATTGACTTTTTTTTGTCACTTAGCTGACAGTACTTTTAGACGGAATGATTTTTGCATAAACCATAGATAATAACTAAATTTACATACAACAATAATATATACATGGATGATAATTTTTCGCCAAGAGTTAAAGATGTTATAACCTACAGTAAGGAAGAGGCATTGCGCTTAGGCCATGACTTTATTGGCACAGAACATCTTATGCTTGGTATCCTGAGAGATGGAAATGGTAAAGCGATTGCTATTTTAAATAACCTATCTATAGATTTAGAACATTTGAGAAAAAAAGTAGAGATTTTAAGTCCTGCCAATCCGAATGTAGAAATTAGCAACGAGAAAAAGAACTTACACTTGACACGTCAAGCTGAAAGAGCGCTAAAAACAACTTTTTTAGAAGCAAAAGTATTTCAAGCTACTTCCATTAGTACTGCTCATTTACTATTGTGTATTCTAAGAAATGAGAATGATCCAACAACAAAACTATTGCATCGTCTAAAAATAGACTATAATGTAGTTAAAGAACAATATTTAAATATGACACCAAACGATGAAGATTTTATGGACAACCTACCTAAAAATGAGGCATATAATGACGATTCTGGACAAGATGACAGTTTAAAAGAAGGTAGTTTTAATAATCCAGGGAACAAAACCAATAAAAAATCTAAAACTCCTGTTCTAGATAATTTTGGTCGCGACTTAACTGAGATGGCCGAAGAAGGAAAACTCGACCCCGTAGTAGGTCGAGAAAAAGAAATTGAGAGAGTTTCTCAAATTTTAAGTCGTAGAAAGAAAAATAATCCATTATTAATTGGTGAACCTGGTGTGGGTAAATCTGCCATTGCCGAAGGATTGGCTTTACGAATTATACAGAAAAAAGTATCCCGAATTCTTTTTAACAAAAGAGTGGTAACCCTTGATTTAGCTTCATTAGTTGCCGGTACAAAATACCGCGGGCAATTTGAAGAGAGAATGAAAGCGGTAATGAATGAATTAGAGAAAAATGATGATATCATACTATTTATAGATGAAATTCATACTATCGTAGGTGCTGGTGGCGCAACAGGTTCTTTAGACGCCTCTAATATGTTCAAACCTGCTTTAGCAAGAGGCGAAATACAATGTATTGGCGCTACTACTTTGGATGAATACCGACAATATATTGAAAAAGATGGTGCTCTAGAAAGACGTTTTCAAAAAGTAATTGTAGAACCTACATCTGTGGAAGAAACTATTACGATTTTGAACAATATCAAAAACAAATACGAAGACCATCATAATGTTATTTACACCGACGAAGCTATTGAAGCTTGTGTAAAATTGACCAATAGATACATGTCTGAACGTTTTCTTCCGGACAAAGCTATCGATGCTTTGGATGAAGCGGGTTCAAGAGTTCACATCACCAATATTGATGTACCCAAGCAAATTTTGGATTTAGAACGCCAATTGGAAGAAGTGCGCGAATTGAAAAATTCTGTAGTCAAAAAACAGAAATATGAAGAAGCTGCCAAACTTCGTGATGATGAAAAGAAACTTGAAAAAGACTTAGCCATCGCTCAAGAACAATGGGAAGAAGACTCTAAAAACAATCGTATAAGAGTTACTGAGGATAATGTAGCCGATGTAGTGTCTATGATGACTGGAATTCCAGTAAATCGTATTGCACAAACAGAAAGCAATAAATTGGCTCATCTTCCAGAATTGATAAATGGAAAAGTAATCGGACAAAACGAAGCCGTGATGAAAATATCACGTTCCATTCAACGAAATCGCGCTGGATTGAAAGATCCAAATCGTCCTATTGGTTCCTTTATATTCTTGGGGCAAACAGGAGTTGGAAAAACACAATTGGCTAAAGTTTTGGCGAAAGAATTATTCGACTCTGAAGACGCTTTGATTAGAATTGACATGAGTGAATACATGGAAAAATTTGCTATCTCCAGATTGATTGGTGCGCCTCCAGGGTATGTTGGTTATGAAGAAGGTGGTCAACTGACCGAAAAAGTGAGAAGAAAACCATACTGTGTAGTGCTTTTAGACGAAATTGAAAAAGCGCATCCCGATGTGTTTAACATGATGCTTCAAGTTTTGGATGATGGTTATTTGACAGATAGTTTAGGACGAAAAATTGATTTCAAAAATACGATTATTATCATGACTTCCAATGTTGGTGCCCGTCAATTGAAAGATTTTGGGCAAGGCGTAGGTTTTGGTACTGCCGCAAAAGTTGCTCAAGCAGACGATTATTCAAAAAGTGTGGTTGAAAATGCTTTGAAAAAAACATTTGCTCCCGAGTTTTTAAATAGAATTGATGATGTAATTGTTTTCAATCCGTTGGAGAAACATGACATCGATTTGATTATCGAAATTGAATTAAAAAAACTATTCGGAAGAGTGGAAGAATTAGGATATAAACTTAATTTATCTGACACTGCCAAAGCTTTTATTGCCGAAAAAGGTTTTGATAAACAATTTGGTGCACGCCCACTAAAAAGAGCCATTCAAAAATATGTTGAAGATGCTTTAGCAGAAGAAATTATTACTTCCAAAATTGCATCAGGCGACGAAATTTTTATGGATTTAGACGAAGTAGCTCAAGAGCTTATCGTAAAAATTCAAAAAGCTGAAAAACCAACTAAATAATAAAGTCTAACATAGAATAAGCCACGAATGCACGAATAATTTTATTGTTTTATTCGACTTTCGTGGTTTTTTAATTGATTACAATGCCAGAAAATAAAATCATATTAGGTTCAGAAGAATGGTGTTCTTTTCCTGAACTTGGAATCCCAGCCATCAAAGCCAGAGTTGATTCTGGGGCTAAAACATCAGCACTTCACGCCATTAATATTGCTCCTTTTGTAAAAGAAGATGAAAATTGGGTGAAATTTGATATTAATCCCATTCAGAATAATTTAAAAACCGTTATTCATTGTCAAGCAAAATTAATTGACAAACGCATCGTTAAAAGTTCGAGTGGTTTCAGAGAGCAGCGCTATGTCATTCAAACGCCACTACAAATTGGAAATGATTCTTGGGAAATTGAAATGACATTGACTAATAGGGATTCTATGGGTTTCCGAATGCTTTTAGGTCGCGAAGCTATGAGTGGCAGAATATTGGTGGACCCCGAACAAAAATATTTACTTGGGCAAACCACAACTGAAACGCTGAAAGATTTATATTTAGATGTTATAGTAAATAAATCAGGGTTGCGAATTGGTCTTTTAGCTAGTAATCCTGAACTATACAGTAACAAACGCATTATGGAAGCTGGCGAAATGCGCGGTCATGAAATGCACTTTTTGAACATCAAAGAATGCTACATGAAACTGGATGCCGTTAAACCAGAAATTCATTACCGTGGCGGAAAAATATTAGATAATTTTGATGCAATCATACCAAGAATTCGTCCTAGCATTACGTTTTATGGTTGTGCTTTGACGCGTCAGTTTGAAGCCATGAAAGTCTTTTGCTTGAACTCGGCAGCAGCCATTACACAATCACGTGACAAACTATTTTCGTTGCAATTGCTCTTGCATCATGGGGTTGATATTCCCACAACTGGTTTTGCTAACTCACCATTGGATACTGATGATTTGATTAAAATGGTTGGCGGGTCTCCGTTGATTGTTAAACTATTAGAAGGCACACAAGGAAAAGGTGTGGTATTGGCCGAAACCAAAAAAGCAGCCGAGTCGGTAATTAATGCTTTCAAAAGTTTGAATGCTAATATTTTGGTACAAGAATTTATTAAAGAAGCAGATGGAAAAGACTTGCGCTTATTTGTAGTTGATGGCAAAGTGGTAGCAGCCATTCAGCGAGAAGCTGCACCAGGAGAATTCCGGGCTAACATCCACATGGGCGGAACCGCAAGTGTCATTAAACCCACAAGTGACGAGAAAAAGATAGCTATTAAAGCCGCAAAAGCCATGGATTTGAAAGTGGCGGGTGTAGATATAATTCGTTCTTCAAAAGGTCCTTTACTATTGGAAGTGAATTCATCACCAGGATTAGAAGGAATTGAAGGCGCTACCAATAAAGACATTGCAGGCGAAATGATTAAAGCCATTGAGAAAAACTTTAAACTAAAAATTAATGAGTCCCTTTCTTGATATTATTATTAGAAGTGTAAGT